>ONJE01000112.1 GCA_900318045.1 uncultured Eubacteriales bacterium | reverse complement strand
CGTCCCCGTCCTTCAATATCCAGGCCAGGGCCATTCCGGCCAGGGTCTGGCCACGCTCACGGGCGATGTCGTTCAGGGCGCGAATCTGTCCAAGCCGTGCTTCAGTCAGGTTTTCAGCCTTCAGGAACCGCCCGTCCCGGCCGATGCGGCTGTCAGCGGGAATGCCGTTAAGGTAGCGGTCGGTCAGCAAGCCCTGGGCCAGCGGGCTGAATGCAATGATGCCCATGCCGTTCTCCCGGCACCATGCCTTCACGCCGTCCTGCTCGATGGTACGGTCGAATATGGAATAGCGGCGCTGGTTCACGATCAGCGGGCATCGCAGCGTCTTCATGATTTCCACCGCCCGGGCGGTGTGCTCCCGGTCGTAATTGGAGATGGCCGCGTACAGCGCCCGACCGCTTTTGACGATATAATCCAGCGCCTCCATGGTTTCCTCCAGCGGCGTCTCCGGGTCCATGCGGTGGTGGTAGAAGATGTCCACATAATCCAGCCCCAGCCGCTTCAGGCTCTGGTCACAGCTGGCCACCAGGTACTTCCTGCTGCCCCAGTTGCCGTAGGGGCCGTCCCACATGTCATAGCCCGCCTTGGAAGCGATCACCAGTTCATCCCGGTAGGGCTTAAAGTCTTCCCGGAAGATACGGCCCGCGTTGGTCTCGGCGCTGCCGTAGACCGGGCCGTAGTTGTTGGCCAGGTCGAACTGGGTGATGCCGTGGTCAAAAGCCGTGCGACACATGGCCTTCATGATGTCATAGTTGCCGTTGGAGCCGAAGTTGTGCCAAAAGCCCAGCGAGACTGCCGGGAACTTCAGCCCGCTTTGGCCCACGCGATTGTAGGCCATGGTGCCATACCGTCCGCCATCGGCCCGGTACACGTTTGCGATATCCGCCATGGATGTGGCCTCCTTGTGATGGTTTCTATAGAGTGTGTTTCTAAAATGCCTGAAGCGCAATTACCTTTGCCTGCATTTCTGCGTTGATTTCCCTTGACTTGCCGCCAGCAAGCCTGCGGAAAATCGCCTTGAAATGCAAGCAAATCCACTCGAAATTGCATCTCCCTGCATTTAGAAACACACTCTAGCCTTACAGCAGCAGCGCCGCGGCATCCGCGATGATCTGGGCATGGTCGAAGGCCAGCCGTTGGCCCTCGGGCAGCGCCACGGACGCGGGGCTGCCCTTCGGCAGGATCACGTCGAACCAGCCGGTCTCCGCCGCGTCGTCCGCCGCTACGGCGTCCAGCCGGCTCTCCACCCGGGTGCCGAAAGCCACAGACACGGTCCAGCCCCTGGGGTCGCGCCCCGGGGCGCTGTACACCCCCACCAGGCGCATGGGCAATCCGGTCAGGCAGGTCTCCTCCTGAAGCTCCCTGGCCGCTGTAGATTCGATGGTCTCCCCCTGGTCGGCAAACCCTCCGGGCAGCGCCCAGTAGCCCAGGTACGGGTGCCCACCCCGGCGGATCAGCAGCAGCTTCCAGCCCTCGCCGACTTTTGCAAAGATGCAGATGTCCGCCGTCAGCGCCGGCTTGGGGTAGTTCTTTTTACGGTAGGCTGCAATGGCCTCGGCCTCGGTCAGGCCCTTCTTGTCACGCAATTCATTCATATGATCGTCTCCTTCGTCAGCACTCCGCTAAACTTTTCCACGCCAAATCGCTTTATAAACAATTCGCACTTGCACATGAAAATATAGAATATATTCCGCCCACAGCCGGACAGGCCTTCGTAGTTCGCCTGTCCCTTTGAAATGATTACATCTGCGGCATCCACCTCGGAAAGGGCTTCGGCGGAAATTCGGGTCAATACCGCGCCGGGCAGATCACAGCCGTTGCCAATCACCCGCTGCGCAACTTCGCCCATGCCCACCTGCGCGGCGTCCATGACGGTGGCATCGTTCACCACCGGCGCGCCCCGCACGATTACGGAGATGTGCAAGTCCGGGTTCAGCCGGCGCAGGGTTCTGAGCAGCACCTTGTCAGTGACGATCTCGCCGCAGTTGTCGGTGAACAGCACGAGCCGCTTCGCTGAAAGCGCCTCGCCCCGCAGGGATTCCAGCACAGCCGGTTCCACGACCATGGCATCCGCAGCCTCCAACCGACGGCGCAGCTCATCCTCGTCCACGTCCCCCAGGGCGGCAAAATCGATATAGTTGCCCACCATGGCGTACTGCACCGCCCTGGCCAGCGGATTCGGCGCGGCATCCACGTCCGCCTGAATCGCCGGCTCCAGATCGAGCATCAGGGCATTGAAGCGGCGCTTGATTTCGGTATAGTCCCGTTCCGGACCGAAGATATCCCGGTAAATCGCGCAGACCTCGGCAGTCACCTCCGGTGAACTGTACGCCCGTCCGTTCACGATGGCCGCGCGCGCCCGACGCCTGTATGCTTCCACGGCCTCCGGCGCCGCTCCCGCCGGCGTGTTGTTCAGCTTCTTGCCCAGCATGCAGGCCACACAACCCTCGCTTAAATGCATGATGTTGTCCTCCCGATGTGCAAATTCTGATTTATCGAGATGTTAGCAGAAATGCAAAGGGTAGTGCAAAGGGAACAGGGAACAGTCAACAGGGAACAGGAAAAGCCGCGCACGGGGTGGTACAACCAAGCCAAAGCATCAGTTCCCGCGATTAATTGAGACGCGGAATCCCTGAAAACCCTGTAGCGGCGACATAGACGCCACTACTGCATTCATTCGAAAAGGGCATCGCCCCTGCAGCGTGTACGTTTTCATAATCCACGCGGCAGCCGCCATTCCTGTTCCCTGTTCCCTGTTCCCTGTTCCCTTTGATCTACCCTTGGCAATTCCGCCAACGCCTCTATAAATCAGAATTTACCGTCTCGGCATGGCGTTCACGCACAGCCCCTCGGCATCGTGGGCAGCTTCCTTGATGATCTCGGAAACCGTCGGATGGGGATGAATGACGTTCGCCAGCTGCTCCACGGTGCCGCCCAGCTCCAGCACGACGGCGAGCTCGGCGATCATGTCGGTGGCCCGGGGGGCCATGATCTGGCAGCCCAGCACTTTTCCGTCGGCCCTGTCGGAAATCAGTCGGATCAGGCCGATGGGCTCGTTCATCACCATACTGCGGCCGTTTGCGGCCACGTTGAAGCTGCCGACCACCACCTCGTGGCCCGCTGCCTTCGCGCTCTCCTCGGTCATGCCCACCCAGGCGATCTCCGGCGAGGTATAGATGCAGGAGGGCACCCGGTCATAGCGCATGGTTTTGTCCTGACCGGCACAGTTCGCCGCGGCGGCCATGCCCTGGGCCGATGCCACATGAGCCAGCTGTATCTTGCCGGTGATGTCGCCGATGGCATAGACGTCCTTCACGGCGGTGCGCAGGTGATCGTCCACCTCGATGAAGCCCCGGCGGTCCGTCTCGAGGCCGATGGTCTCCAGCCCACAATCCCCCGTCATCGGTTTGCGGCCTGCGCAGACGATCACCGTGGAGGACTGCCGCTCGTCGGTCACGCCGTCCTTCTCGAAGCGCACGGCGCGGCCCTTCACCACCTCGACCACCTTCGCGCCCAGTATGAACTCCACGCCCTTCTTCTTCAGCAGGGCCTTCAGCTTACCCGTGATCTCTGGGATGCAGCCCGGCAGGATGTCCGGCATCATCTCAATGATGGTCACCTTCTTGCCCAGGGACGCGAACAGCGTGGCAAACTCAATGCCGATCACGCCGCCGCCGATGATGATGGCCGCGCTGGGCAGGTTGACAGCCGCCAGCACATCGTCGCTGGTGTGGGCCGTCTCCATGCCCGGCACAGGGGGCTTCGCCGGGGCGCTGCCCATGGCCAGGATCAGCTTGTCATAGGTGACTTTGCGGCCCTCCACATCCATGGCATTGGGGCCGTTCAACCGGCCGAAGCCGCGAATGACCTCGACGCCGTGAGCCTTCTCCAGCGCCTCGATGCCCGCCACCAGCTTTTTCACCTTGTCGTCCTTGTAGGCCGCCAGGCGGGGATAGTTCAGGGTCAGCCCGTCGGTGATCAAGCCGAAGTCGCCACCGGTCTTGGCGTAGTCGTAGATCTCCGCGCCTTGCAGCAGCGCCTTGGTGGGAATGCAGCCCCGGTTCAGGCAGGTGCCGCCCAGCTCCCGCGCCTCCACCAGGGCCGTCTTCAGCCCCAGCTGGGCGCAGCGTATGGCGCATTCATAGCCGCCCGGCCCGCCACCGAGCACCGCAACGTCAAATTCGTGGTTCATGGATTAACCTCCTTGGATGGTCGCGGGATATATCGATGTAGGGGCGCCGAATCGGCGCCCCTACATCGCGTCAGTCAATGACCTCAATCAGGCCTCGGAGAACATGTCCTTGCCCACTCCGCACAGGGGACACTCGAAGTCATCGGGCAGATCCTCAAACGCGGTGCCGGGGGCGATACCGTTCTCGGGGCTGCCCAGCTCCTCGTCGTACTCCCAACCGCAAGCGTCACAAACATACTTTGCCATGGTGTTACCTCCGTTATTCTAATGGGATGTAAAGATATTATACACTATATTACAGGGGATGGGAAGACCCCGGGAAAAATTTTGGTGGAACCGATCAGAGTGTGTTTCTAAATGCAGGAAGACGCAATTTCGAGTGGGGTCGGCAGACCCCCGTCGAACGGGCCGGCAGGCCCCGGAGCCAAGTCAAGGGAAATCAACGCAGAAATGCAGGCAAAGACGCCGTAATTGCGCTTCATGCATTTTTGAAACACACTCCAGGTTCCACCAATGGTTTACCGGTCCTCGCGGAAGTAGTGCAGGCCCAGGCTCTCGGGGGGCTGATCCTCCTTCTTCTTGCGCAGGCTGATCAATATCAGCACGATGATCGTGACCACATAGGGCAGCATCTTGAAGATCTCCTGGGTGCTGCGGCCCAGGCCGGGGATGTACAGGTACAATATGTACAGCGCGCCGAACAGCAGCGAACCCCAGATGGCGTTCAACGGACGCCAGCGGGCGAAGATAACCAGCGCCACGGCCAACCAGCCGCGGTCGCCGAAGCCGTTGTTGGTCCAGGTGCCGCCGGAGTACTCCATCACGAAGTACAGCCCGCCCAGGCCGCAGATGGCTCCGCCGATGACGCTGGCCAGATACTTGTACAGCGACACGTTGATGCCCGCGGCGTCAGCGGTGGCGGGGTTCTCACCCACCGCACGCAGGCACAGGCCCTGGCGGGAGCAGTTCAGGAACCAGGACAGCACGATGGACACCGCGATGGACAGGTAGGTCAGCAGGCCGTAGCCGAACAGCACGTCGCCCACCACAGGAATCTTTGGCAGCAGGGGCAGCTTTGCCCTGAAGGCGTTGGCCGTAACAGCGGTGGAAATCTGGCCCACGCCGCCCGCCAGCTTCGAAAGCGAACCGCCGAAGAAGTTGCCCACACCCACACCAAAGGTGGTCAGGGCCAGGCCGGAAACGTTCTGGTTGGCCCGCAGGGAGATGGTCAGCACGCTGTAGATCAGCCCGCCCAGGCCGCCCGCCAGCAGCGCAGCGACCAGAACCAGCAGGAAGCCCACCACAGGGTTGGGGGTCTGCGTCGAGCGCTCGTACATGAAGGCCGCGGCCAGGCCGGCGATGCCGCCCATGTACATCATGCCGGGCACGCCCAGGTTCAGGTTGCCGGATTTCTCGGTCAGTATCTCGCCGTTGGCCCCGAAGAGTATGCAGATGCCCTGGCGAATGGCGTTTTGCAGGAATGTGATGATTACTGCCATGGCTCAACCCTCCCTGTGGCGGTGGCGGAACTCCACCTTGTAATTGATAAAAAACTCGCAGCCCAGCACAAAGAACAGTATGATGCCGGTGATGATCTCGCTGGCGTTTTCGTTCAGGCTGAACTGGCTGGCGATCTGTATCGCGCCCTTGGCCATGAAGGTCAGCAGGAAGGACACGATCATCATCGTAAACGTGTTCAGCTTGCTCAGCCATGCCACCACAATGGCGGTGAAGCCGCGGCCCCCGGCCAGGGTGGTTGAAATCGTGTGGCCCGCGCCGCTGACCAGTATGAAGCCGGCCAGCCCGCACAGCGCGCCGGAGATGGCCATGGTGCGGATGATGACGGTCTTCACGTTGATGCCGGCGTAGCGGGCCGTGTTCACGCTTTGGCCCACGTAGGCGATCTCGTAGCCCTGCTTGGAATAGCGCAGGTAGACGTAGATGAATACCGTGATGGCCAGCACGATCACCAGGTTCCAGCCGTAGGTCAGGCCGAACAGCGGCGGCAGCCAGCCGGCATTGGTGGAGGCGTTGATGATGCCCACGCTGTTGGAGCCCACGGGGTTTTCCCAGAACACGATGCAGAAGGATACGATCTGGGTGGCCACGTAGTTCATCATCAGCGTAAACAGCGTCTCGTTGGTGTTCCAGCCGGCCTTGAACAGCGCCGGTATCACGCCCCAGACCATGCCCGCCAGAAGCGAAGCGCCGATCATCAGCGTAAACAGCACGGGCGCGGACACCTTATTGCCCAGGTAGATCATCACCGCGGCGGTAGCCGTGGCGCCGATCAGCACCTGGCCTTCCCCGCCAATGTTCCAGAAGCGCATCTTGAACGCCGGGGTAATTGCCACAGCCACCAGCAGCAGCGCCAGCGTATCGCGTATGGTCACCCACAGCCTGCGGCTGGAGCCCACCGCGCCGTCGATGATGCCGGCATAGACCTCCATCGGGTTCAGTCCGGTCAGCGCCACGATCACCACGCCGCAGACCACCAGCGCCAGCAGTATCGCCGCAAGACGCACGAAAACCGCGAGCCACAGGCTGTAATCCTGGCGCCTGGAAATGTGAAACAGCGGCTCGCGCACGCCATGGTTGTTGTTCGACATCAGCGCTCGCCCTCCTTCCCGGAACTGGTCATCATCAGGCCGATCTGCTCCTTGGTGGCGGTTCGGGCATCCACGATGCCCGTCACCCTGCCGCCGCAGAGCACCAGTATCCTGTCGCACAGGGCCAGCAGCACATCCAGGTCCTCGCCCACGTACAGCACCGCCACGCCCCGCATCTTCTGCACGTTCAGCAGCGAATAGATGGTATAGGCCGAGTTGATGTCCAGCCCGCGCACCGGGTAGGCCACCATCAGCACCGTGGGCGCGGAAGCGATCTCGCGGCCCACCAGTACCTTCTGCACGTTGCCGCCGGAGAGCTTGCCCACAGGCGTCGAGACGCCGGGCGTGACAATCTCCAGCGCGCCGATGATGTGCTCCGCGAGGGTCTTGGGCGCGCGCCTGTCGGCCCAGAAGAAGCCGCCCTTTCGGTAGCTGCGGATCATCATGTTGTCGGTCATGTCCATCGCGCCGACAAGGCCCATGCCCAGCCGATCCTCGGGCACGAAGGACAGCTTGATGCCCAGGCGGCTGATCTCCACGGCGCTGAACTTTGATATTACCTGCATGGGCTGGTTCGGCGGGTAATATTCTATCTCGCCGGATTCCTTGGGGGTGAGCCCGGCGATGGACTCCAACAGCTCCTTTTGCCCGCTGCCGGCCACGCCGGCGATGCCCAGGATCTCGCCGCCATAGGCGGTGAAGGAGGCGTGGTTCAGCGTGATGATGCCCTCCGGGTCCACGCAGGTGACGTCCTTCATCACCAGGCGCACCTGGGGTTCGTCGATGGGCTCGAGCCGGTCGATGTCAAGCGTCACCTTGCTGCCCACCATCATCTCGGTGAGGCTTTCCACGGTGGCTTCGGCGGTCTGGACGGAGCCCACGTATTTGCCCTTGCGCAGCACGGCCACCCGGTCGGAAAGCTCCAGCACCTCGTTCAGCTTGTGGGTGATGATGATGATGGCGTTGCCGGCGTCGCGCATGTTGCGCAGCACCGCGAACAGGGCCTCGGTCTCCTGGGGCGTCAGCACGGCGGTGGGCTCGTCCAGTATCAGTATGTTCGCGCCGCGGTAGAGCATCTTCATGATCTCCACCGTCTGCTTTTGGGACACGGACATCTCATAGATCTTCTTGTTGGGGTCGATGTCAAAGCCGTACTTCGCGGCCAGCTCGCGGATGCGAGCGGACACGGCGTCGATGTCCAGCCGCATGGGTCCGGGCAGCCCCAGCACGATGTTCTCCGCCGCGGTGAGCACGTCCACCAGCTTGAAGTGCTGGTGGATCATGCCGATGCCCAGCGGGAAGGCGTCCTTGGGCGAACGGATGGTGACCTCCTCCCCGTGGACGAAGATCTGCCCCTCGTCCGGGAAGTAGATGCCGGAGATCATGTTCATCAGTGTGGTCTTGCCGCTGCCGTTCTCCCCCAGTATGGCCAGTATCTCCCCGTAGCGCACGGAGAGGTTGATATGGTCGTTGGCGACGACCTTGCCGAACCGCTTGGATATGTTCCGAAGCTCAATGGCGTTCCCGTCCTTCACCCGGCAATCCCCCCATTTGTATTCAAATCCATACAAAATTAATAACATGAAAAAACCCGCACATACATTATAGCATATGCCGGGATTGTTCGCCCGTCGGGGGTGTAAAAATTGTATGATAAAATTCAGGTTAGGCGGGTGGAAATGGCATATCCATCGCCACCGCTACATGGGAAATGGCGGCAAGTAGCCGCTACGAAACGGAGGGAAATTCTGGTTTCCCGCCCCGCCCACGCATAAAACCAAGGGGGTATTGACATTTTAAGGTTAGTGCTGCATAATAGCAATGTGATTTAAACAAAGGAGGCTAAATCAATGGGCAAACTCGACGGAAAAGTGGCAATCATCACCGGCTCCACCTCGGGCATGGGCCGGGACACCGCGTACCTGTTCGCAAAGGAAGGCGCGAAGGTGGTCGTGACCGGGCGCAATGAGGCGCGGGCCAAGGCCGTGGTGGACAAGATCAAGGCCGAAGGCGGCGAGGCGATGTATGTGATCGCCGACACCAGCGACCTGGAGGCGCCCCAGAAGATCTTCGACGCCACCATGGCGGCCTACGGCACCGTGGACGTGCTGTTCAACAACGCCGGCATGCTGAGCCTGAAGCCGATACTGGATTGCTCGCTGGAAGAGTTTCAGCGTGTGATGACGGTGAACGTCACCTCGGCGTTCCTGCTGACCAAGCTGTGCGCCCCGGTCATGAAGGCCAAGGGCGAAGGCCACATCATCAACACCTCCTCCGTGGCGGGCTGCGCGGCCCACTGGGGCCCGGTGGCCTACTGCACCAGCAAGCACGCCATGAACGGCCTGACCAAGTCCATGGCCCTGGAGCTGGGGCCGGAGATTCACGTGAACGGCATACAGCCCGGCGCGATTCTCACCGCCATGCTGGACGAGGCCGGCGGCGAGGCGGCCATGGGCTTCATGAAGGACCGCTCCCCGCTGCACCGCGTGGCCCAGGGCAGCGAAATCGCCACCGTGGCGCTGTTCCTGGCTACGAAGGATTCCTCCTTCATCGACGGCCAGCTGATCCGCGTGGACGGCGGCGTGGACATCTGATCCAGGGAAATACCGCACAAAACAGCGGCGCCTTTTTCGCCATCCATTTGATGCGGTTTTCATGATTTATCGCCAAAAACGCAAGCGGCGCGCCGCCGGACCTGTATGGTCCGGCGGCGCGCCGCTTCACACAATCAGGCGTTCCGACGCTGTCTGAGCTTTGCAAACAGCCGCCAAATCCCTTCGACCACCAGATATATCACAAGGGACATCGCCAGCGAGCAGAGGATAACCTTTCCAACGACCACCGGGTAGTGGTTCAGGCGCAGCTGCATCACGGGTTCGGCCTTCCGCAGGCGGGCATAGAAGTATCTATCCGCCACCCACGACACCAGATACGCGCCGAAGGTCAGGTTGGAAACCAGCCCCACGGCCCGGGACACCGCCTGGTTGGGCGTTGGGTAGTCGATGGAGTTGATCAGCAGGAAGAGCAGCACCGCGTTGGCGGTGTTTTGCAGGCCGCCCCAGTCCTCCCAGGGCCCCTCGGCAAATTTGATGGAATAGCTGCGCCAGATGTTGAACAGCCCAAAGAAAACCACAGAGGCGCAGAAGAAGGCGAGCAGCTTCCAGGTGTTCAGCCGCTTGACAGCCACATTGCGCCGGACATAAGCCCCGATATAGTAGTAAGTGATGGGATAGATGTTCCGCCACCAGTCGGGCACCAGGCCGTAGCGGGTCTGCGTCAGCCAGGGGCGCAGCAGCGCGCCCTCCGTCACAAAATCATAGATGTTCAGCACGCTGGGCAGCACCGTCAGCAATAGCAGCGCCCCCAGCAGGGTGCGCTGTGCCTCCCGGCCCTCCAGTGCGCGCCACAGTGCGTTCAGGAACGGCATCATCAGGTAGAGCCCGAGATACATGTTGACATACCAGGAATACTGCTGGAAGTCCAGTATGTTGAGCAGTCCCTTCAGCAGGGTGATGTCTTCCTTCATGCCCCAGCGCCGGTAGGCCAGTATCACCACCGTTGCAAGCGCGTAGGTGGCGAACAGCTTCGCCGCCTTTGCGATGTGAGCCGCGATGCCCTTTCGGCTCAGCGGAATATCCCGGTTCGACATCAGGTACCCGCTGAGCAGTATGAAGAGCGGCACGCAGACCATGAACATCGTGCGCATGACGCACATGATGTACATGCGCACGCCCAGCACCGGCGTGGAATAGAACTGCGTATCCTTGAAAAAGTGCACACAGGGCACCGAAACAAACGCGACGATCCTTGTAATGTCCAGCCCGATATCGCGTGCGGGCTTTCGGTGCCTTCTTGTTCAGCTCCAGGAACTTCGGGGGCACGGTCTCCTCGATGGCCTTGATCCAGGCTTCCTCGGGGATGTCCATGCGCCGGGACAGCACGCCGATCAGCACCACGTTCACGGCCTTGGGGCTGCCGGCCTGTTCGGCCAGCTTCAGCGCGTCCACGGCCTGCACGTCGGCCATGGCGGACAGCTTCTCCACAATGCCCTCGGGGTATTCCATCGCCCCGGTGATCACCGGCATTGGCCAGGTCTTTTGGGTATTGGTCAACAGCACGCCGCCCTCTTTGAGGTAAGAAATCCAGCGGGCGGATTCCAGGATCTCAAAGGACAGGATGTAATCCGCCTCGCCCTGGTCCACGACGGGCGAATACACCTTGTCGCCGTACTTCACGTAGGTCACCACGCTGCCGCCCCGCTGGGACATGCCGTGAACCTCGGACAGCTTCACGTCGTAGCCCCGGGCGATCAGCACATTGCCCAGCAGCTTCGAGGCCAGCAGCGTGCCCTGGCCGCCTACGCCGACGATCATGATGGAAGTAGTCATTTCGCGGCACCTCCTTCAAAGGCTCCAAACTTGCACATCTGCTCGCACAGGCCGCAACCCACGCACAGGGTGGGATCGATGCTGGCCTTCTTGTCTACAAAGCGAATTGCCGGACAGCCGATCTTCATGCAGCTGCGGCAGCCCTTGCACTTGTCAGGGTCGATGGACAGCGCGGGCTTGGCCTTCACGTACTTGAGCAGCTGGCAGGGCCTGCGCACGATGATGACGCTGGCGGCGTCCGCGGCGATTTCCTCCTTGATGGCGGCCTCGGTAGCGGCCATGTCCTGGGGGTCCACCACCCGCACCCGCTGGATGCCGGCGGCGCGACAGACGTCCTCGATCCTGATCGGATAGGTGGGTTCGTTTTGCAGCGTCAGGCCCGTGGTGGGATTCTGCTGGTGACCGGTCATGCCGGTGATGGCATTGTCCAGCACCAGCACCGTGGCAATGGACTTGTTGTAGGCCAGGTTCACCACGCCGGTGATGCCGGAGTGCATGAAGGTGCTGTCGCCGATGACGGCCACGGTGTGCCGCGCCGCTTCGTCGCCCAACATCTTCGTATAGCCGTGGGCCATGCCGATGGAGGCACCCATGCACAGCACCGAATCCACCGCGTTCAGCGGCGCGCCGCTGCCCAGGGTGTAACAGCCGATGTCGCCCAGCACGGTCAGCTTCAGCCTGGAAAGCACCGTGAACAGCCCGCGATGGGGACAGCCGGGGCACATCACCGGCGGGCGGCCGGGCACGGTCTCATCATAAGCCTTGAAAGCCGGCAGCGCCGCGCCCATGGCCTTGCGGATCCTGTTCTGTGACAGCTCGCCCAGGTAACCGAACAGGTCCTTGCCGCCGTCCACCCGGATGCCATGCGCGCGCATGTGGGCCTCTATCACGCCGTCGAGTTCCTCCACCACAATCAGGCGGTCCACCTTCGCGGCGAAGTCGCTGAGCAGCTTGACGGGCAGCGGGTTCACCAGGCCCAGCTTCAGCACGCTGGCCTTGGGAAAGGCTTCCTTCACGTACAGGTAGCAGGTGCCGGAGGTGACAAAGCCGATGTCGGTATCCCCCATCTCCACCCGGTTCAGTTCGGTGGTCTCGGCGAATTCGCGCAGGGCCTCCATGCGCTTTTCCACCTCCACATGGCGCTTCACGGCGTTGGCCGGGGCGGCCACGTACTTCTGGGGGTTGCGCTCGTAGGGCTTCAGCGCGTGTTCGTCCCTTTCGTGCAGTTCCACCAGACACTGGCTGTGGGCCACGCGGGTGCAGGTGCGCAGCATCGCAGGCGTATCGTATTTTTCGGAAATATCATAGGCCGCCTTCACGAAGTCCCGGCATTCCCGGGAATCCGAAGGCTCCAGCATGGGCAGCTTTGACGCGATGGCGTAGTGACGGCTGTCCTGTTCATTTTGGCTGGAATGCATACCCGGGTCGTCGGCCACACACACCACCAGGCCGCCATTCACGCCGGTGTAGGAGGCGGTGAACAGCGGGTCCGCAGCCACGTTGAAGCCCACATGCTTCATGGCGCAGAAGCTGCGCGCCCCGGCCAGGCTCGCGCCCACGGCGGACTCCGCCGCTACCTTCTCGTTGGGGGCCCACTCGGCGTAGATCTCATCGTACAGGGCCGCCTGCTCGGTGATCTCGGTGGACGGCGTGCCCGGATAGGACGACACGAACCGACATCCCGCCTCGTACAGCCCGCGGGCCACCGCCTGGTTGCCCAGCATCAGTTTCTTCATGTTATATACTCCCTTTCAAATTGGGTTGACTTTATCCTACGGTGCTCCCCTCGGCGGCATCCCCGTCCTGCGTTTCCTCCGGCGCTTCGGTGGGCGCGGTGACGGTGCCATACAGGCGCTGCTGGAAGGCGACGTCAGCGATGCCGGTCTGCTCCATGCCGAAGGCCGCCTGGGCCTTCTTCACGGCATCCACCATCATCGGGCCATAGCCGCCGTCCGCCTTGCCGTTGTAGTAGCCCTGTTCGCGCAGGGCCAGCTGCAACTTCACCACGGCGTCGCCCTTGCTGCCCTTTTGCAGTACGATATAGCCGGTGCCGCCGGTGGGATCCACGACGTCGGCAAAGACACGCCGCTGGAATTCACTGGTGGCAACGCCGGTCTGCTCCATGCCGAAATCCACCTGGGCCTTCTTCACAGCTGCCACCATCATCGGGCCATAGCCGCCGTCCGCCTTGCCGTTGTAGTAGCCCAGCTCCGCCATGCGCTTTTGCAGCCGCACCACGGCGTCGCCCTTGCTGCCCTCGCTGAGGGTTACGTATTCCAACGCTTCACCGACGGTGGGCGCGGCGCCCTCGTACAGCTTCTGCTGGAAGGCGTTGTCGGCGATGCCGTTCTGCTCCATGCCGAAGGCCGCCTGGGCCGCCTTGATGGCGTCCTCGGTCTTTTGGCCGAAGGTTCCGTCCGGGGTGGCGCTGAGATAGCCCAGCTCCGCCAGGCGGTTTTGCAGGTTCAGCACGTCATCGCTGACGAGGCCGCGCTGCAACACCGGGTAAATGACCTCGGGCTCGGGATCGGGCTTGTCGCTCTCCAGCTCAAACAGTATCATCTGGGTCTGGCCGTTCTTGTAGGTGGTGATCACCAGGTACTTCATGTCTTCGCCCTCGGTGGGATAGGCAAAGCGCTTGTAGAAGGTAGTGGGGGTATTGGGCGCAATGGAGATGCCATACTTGCCATCGATTTCGGCGTCCATCAGCTGGTAGCCGTGCTCTACGGTGTCGCCCGATTCGCTGCGCAGGCTGACGTCTACCACGTTCTGGGGAATAATGGTGGTATTGCCGATGTAGTCGATCAAAGTCAGCTCAAAGCTCGCCCCCGCCTCGTCGCCCTGCATCTTGTACTGGGAGGCATACTTCTCGGCGTAGTCCGTGGGGCGCATGTATTTCTTCATGGTCTGGGTGAAGCAGACGGTTTCATAGGGCTCGCTGGAGGCCTCCACCCGGGCGTTGCCCTCGGCGTTGATCTCCGTGGTATAAGTGAAGCTCTCGCCATAGGGCACGATCGCCACCACCTGGGGCCCATAGCCCAGATCCCGGGACTCCGGCGCCGGCGCTTCGCCGCCCTGTTCCGTAGCCTCCGTCGCCGCCGCGGCTTCCGAAGTTTCCGTGGCCTCCGCTGCCTCCGAAGTTTCCGCGACGACAGTGTCCGCTTCCCCGGTCTCCTGAGCAATCTGGTCGTCGCTGGCCTGCGGCGTGGCCTCGGGTTCAACGTCCTCCGCACCCTCCTCGGGCTGCTGTGCCACGGCATCGTCCCCGGCTTCATTCGCCTGGGGCTCCAGCCGGTCGCCCGGAGCGATCAGCCTGCTGCCTTCGTCCGCGTCCTGCCCTTCGCCAGGCGCGTCACCGTCCTCGGTCAGCTGCCGGGAATCGACCTCGGGGAAAGCGTCCAGCTCGGCGCCGGTATCCGCCTGGTCATCCCCCGCTTCGGGGAAGATGTCGTCCTCTTCATCGGAGGGCTGGTCGTTGTTCATGGCCCAGGCCTCTGGGGTCACCTGGGGCGCAAGGGTCACCTCGGCGGCGGTGGGCTCGGGCGTATTTACCTGGAGCGTAGCGGCTACGTCCGGCGTCCTGCTCACATACCAGCGGTGGGCAAACACGCCCGCCACAGCGCCGAGTACGAAAAATATGATGATCGCGGCGGTCAGGCGCCTGCGATATTGGGTGCGCATGCGCCGCACGCGGGCCTTCATGGCCGCGGTCTGCTTCGGGGAATAATCTTCTTGCCTCATATCCGCCAATACCTCCTGATGGTGACAGTGATATTTACTATCATTATAATCTTTGCGCCGGACAGCCGCAAGCGGCAACGGTGTCCCAACAGCTAAAAACTCTTGATGAAATTATGACCCACTTGGGAACATATGGTTAAAAATTTTGTTCTATATCCCAATTTCTCCCTCCGGGGTCAGTGCCTGGACATCGGGCAGATCGGCCAGGGTCTCCATGCCGAAGTGTTGCAGGAACTTGTCGGTGGTGCCATAGAGGATCGGGCGGCCCAGCGTCTCGCGGCGGCCCTGTTCCTCGATGAAGCCCTTGTTCAGAAGGCTCTGCACCGAGTAATCGCATTTCACGCCGCGCACAGCCTCGATGTCCCCCTTGGTAACGGGCTGGCGATAGGCGATGATGGACAGCGTCTCCAGAACCGCCTGGGAGAGGGGCTGTTTTTGCAGCGGCTGCAAGAAATCCTCCACCTGCCGGGCATACTTGGGGCAGATGGACAGGAACACCGTCTCACCGCTGCGGTTCAGCTGAATGCCCCGGTTCTCCAGGGCCAGGTGGTCCGCCAGCTCGGCCAGGGCTTCGTTCAGCTCCGATACCGTAAGGTTCATGGCGTGGGCCAGTGCGTCAACCCGCACGGGGTCGCCCGAAACAAACAGTATCGCCTCGATGATCGCCGTAAGATTCTCCATGCCGCAGCAATCCTTCCCAATTGTCGTGTCGGATTATTCTATCATATTATTGTGTAGCAATCAAGCAACAGGGGTAAAATGTGACCAAAATCGGCAATCTGGGCTTTTGTTTCACATTTATTACATATCTATTGAAATATATTACAAGCTGATATATAATCTCTGCTGAACGCGAAATATTTATGCCCGTATGGCCTGCAAACGGCCCAGCAGGGCATCGAACAAGAGGCAGATCAATGCGAAAGTGGATTGCGATCATCGCCGTGATGGCGCTGTTGGCGTGCGCGCTGATTCCCGGCGTCAGCTTCACCGAGGACCGGAACACGGTCCTGCTGGCACGGACAATCTATGCCCTGGCCCGGAACGCCTCCTACGACGCAAAGCTGGCCATCGGCACGGTGGCCATGAACCGCATGGAAAGCGTCTGGTTTGACGACACCCTGGACGGCGTACTGAACGAGCAACACCAGTTCCCCATCGGCAACCGCTACGACGCCGACAGCCTGGCCGCAGCCCATGAGGTGTTATCCGGCCGCCGCACACTGGGCGCTGACGCCCTGTACTACCAATCCCCCGCAGCCTCCCAGCCCAGAAGCGACAAGCCCGTCGCAGAGGTCGGAGGGTTCAAATTCTATAACTGCTGATGATTCACTGAATAAACGCCCGGACGGGCGTTTTTTTGTTGGGGATGGAAGGACATCTTGTAGATATCGAGATGTTTACGGATACGCAAAGGGAAGTATAAAGGGAACAGGGACATTAAGCGCCCGGAAAACGCTCCAGTGGAGCGTTTTCAGTGGTTCGAGCGCCTGGAAATCTGTCCAGTGGACAGATTTCAGCGAGAACGGGTCGGCAGACCCCAAGTAAAAAGGGAACAGGGACATCGAGCGCCCGAAAAACGCTCCAGTGGAGCGTTTTCAGTGGTTCGAGCGCCCGGAAATCTGTCCAGTGGACAGATTTTAGCGAGAACGGGTCGGCAGACCCCTGTCGATGGGGCCGGCAGGCCCGAAGAACAGGGAGCAGGAAAAGCCGCGCGCGAAACGATACAACCAGGACAAAAGAAACGTTTCCGCGATAAAATGAGACGCGGAATCCCTGAAAACTTGTAGCGGCGATACCGGCACCACAATGACATTTATTCGAAAAGGCGTCGCCGATACAGCATGTACGATTTCATAATCCACGCGGCAGCCGCCATTCCTGTTCCCTGTTACCTGTTCCCTTTGATCTACCCTTGGGGATTCCGCTAACGCCTCGACAAATCAGAAGTCCGTCTACAGAGCAGACGTCTCCCTGTGGTCAATTTGTATTCTCATCCCTGCGCAGCGGCCTCCAGCTTCCCTGCCAGCGCTTCAACGCCGGGAATGCCCGTCCTTCGATAGTCTGCTGCCAGGGCTCGCAGGTCCTCAAGTGCGTCTGAAAGCTCCTCCTGCCATCCGTCCTCACGGGGGTTGATCTCAGACAGCATCATCAGCGTGTCCTCGAATTCGGCATTCAGATCTTCCAGCGCCTCCGGCTCGTCGCATTCCCCGGCCAGCGCGTCCAACGCCTCCAGCACCGCTTCAAGATGCGCAACGATATTCTTGATCATGATGTTCTTCCTTCCTTGACGCAATGGTACAAGTATAGCGCGCAACACCCATTCGCGCAAGAAAAATCTTTGGTTTACACCTAATTTGGCAGGACAAACGGATTCGATGATCGAATATTATAATGATTTACACTTTCAGGGATGTGAACGAAGACATGAACGATCGCAACGCACTGTTTAACAAGCTGCGCGCCATCGCGGCACTGGTGCTGGTGGCGCTCTACGCGCTGGGCCTGGTTGCCATGCTGACCGGACGGGTGCAGGTTGCGCTGATCCTGTGGGTGGTCTCCACGCTGGGCGGCATCGGCCTGCTGTACTGGATGCGCACGGTGACGAAGCGCAAGGAGGAAGCCGAAAAAGCCGCGCAGGGCGAGAACGCCCCCGGGGAGCCGTAAAGCCATGCGGATGAGGAGAAAGCCCTGGACCGAGCCTAAGCTGGCCGCCTGTCCCTATTTCATCGAGGAGCCTTCAAGTCATCGGGGTCACTGGCGGGAATGCTTCGATCATCCCGACAGGCCGTTGCACCTGGAGATCGGCTGCGGCAAGGGTGTGTCCACGGTGCAGATGGCCCACGCCAACCCGGAAATCAACTATATCGCCATCGACGAGGTGCGGACTGTGCTGGCAGTGTCCGTGCGCAACACCGAGCGGGAATACGAAGGCGAATCACCGGAAAACCTCGTCTTTTCCGAGGCGGACGCCATGCGCATTTACGACACCTTCAGCGCAGCGGACGGCATCGGGCGCATCTGCATCAGTTTCCCAAACCCATGGGACGAGCGGGCCAAGCACCATAAGCGCCGCCTGACCCACCCGAGGCAGCTGTTCCAGTACCGGGAATTCCTGGCCCCCGGCAGCGAAATCTGGTTCAAGACCGACAATGACGCCCTGTTTACCGCCACGAAGCGCTACATGGGCGAGTGCGGCTTTGAGATCGTCCACCTGACGGACGACCTGCATGCCTCGGGATTTGCCCCGAACTACATGTCCGAGCACGAGCGGCTGTATGTCGGCCAGGGCAAGCCCATACACTTTTTAATTGCGAAAATGGCGCCGTTGACCGGCGCGGAGAACAAAACGACAAACGGAGGAAAGGACATGAGCAATTTCTTTGAGCGCAACAAGACGCGGCTGGACAACTTCACCCGCATCTCCACCAGCGTTGGCGCGCGCGCGGACTATGTGCAGGGTGGCGGCGGCAATACCTCGGCCAAGCTGGAGGGCGGCCTGATGGCCATCAAGGCCTCCGGCTACTGCCTGAAGGACATTCGCCCCGACAAGGCCTACGCCGTGCTGGACTATGAGGCGCTGCGCGGGTTTTACAACAATACCGACCCCGCCACACTCGCGGACGTGGAAAAGGCTGGCAGCGAACAGGCCAAGGCCAATACAAAGGCCGTCGACGGTCTTGCGGCGCTGCGCCCCTCCGTGGAGGCAGGCTTCCATTCGATCCTGGATACCTACGTGGCCCACAGCCACAGCGTGTACGCCAACCTCGCCGCGTGCAGCGCCGAGCTGGAGGCCATCGCAAAGGACGCGCTGGCGGACGCGGACTACAGCTGGGGCTGGGTCAGCTATGTGGATCCCGGCGCGCGGCTGACCTTCTCCATCCGCGACGAGGTGCGCCGCGTGGAGGCCGAGACGGGCCGCCGCCCTGCCGCCATATTCATGCAGAACCACGGGCTGATCGCCCACAGCGACGACCCGGATATGTGCCTGCGCGTCCACACCGATGTAAACGATCGCATCGCGAAGGCCTTCGGCATTGAAAACGGCAGCTTCCCCAAGGTGGGCGTAAAGGACATCGGCGACGGCCTGTTCGAGGCGGATTGCCCCTTCCTGACCCAGCAGCTGGCCTCCGGCGACTTCAGCGAGAAATGCCTGCTGGAATCCCCCCTCTACCCCGACCAGCTGGTGTTCCTGACCGGCGTGTTCAGCTTCGGCGAGGGCAAACCCCAGGAGGGCTTGGCCCTCTGCAACCCGAAGACAGGCGTCGTCACCTTCAATATGCCCGCCGCCAAGGCCCAGGTGATCGCCGAGACGCTGACCGCCGTGCTGTTCATCTGCCGCGCCATCGAAAAGAAGGGCTACACCCTGTCCACCATGGGCGAAGCCGCCAAGGCCTTCATCGCCAATTGGGAGAGCGAGAAATACCGCAAATCACTGGCGGGAAAGTAAAATTTGGCGGCCCAGGGACCGTCGCTGCAATCAAAGCATACGCAGAGTAATCATTACAAAGGAGATCAGCCCCGATGCATCGTCCCCGCTTTCGGCCCTGTCGGAAGGCCCGCTTTTTCCTGATCCAGACCGTCGCACTGTGGCTGTGCCTGATGCTGATCTGTCTGACCTGTTCGGGCTTGACCCAGGGTGAGGTGGTGGTGATGCGGGCGCTGGAGCACCTGGGCAAGCCCTACGTGCTGGGCGCGGCGGGGCCGGACCGGTTCGATTGCAGCGGGCTGGTGATGTACTGCCTGAAGCCCGAGGGGTTTGAATTTCCCTACCACGCCGCCGAGGTCATCGGCACCGACGAGCGCTATCCGCTGATCAAAAATCCCCGGGATCTGCTTCCCGGCGACGTGGTCTGTTTTGACACTGTGCGTGACAGGGATCCAAGCGACCACATGGGCTTCTGGATGGGCGGCAACCGGTTTGTGCACGCCTCTTCCACCGGCGAGGTGAAGATCAGCGCCCTTGAGGATTTCTACCTGGAAAAGTTCACCGGCGCAAGGCGTTATGTCCAGGTCTACACCTACCTGCCCACGGGCAAGCAGATCGGCGAATGGCTCGACAGCACGGGTATCCCCGAAAAGCTGAGGCCGGTGCGGAACTGGTTCGACGGCCTCAATATCCCGAAAAAAGCCGAAGCACTGAAAGGAAAAATCACTGAGCTATGGAACAGTTTCTTCAGGAAACCCTGAACCAGATACGCGAGCCCGACCGTGAGGCGATGGCGCAAGCCCTGGCCCGCCAGGAGAGCCTCGCCAAGCCGCCCCACAGCCTGGGCAAGCTGGAGGACATCTCCGTGAAGCTGGCCGGCATGACAGGCAGGATTTACAACCCGGTGGATCGCCGCCGGGTGCTGATCTTTGCCTCCGACAACGGCATTGTCGAGGAGGGCGTGGCCAGCTGCCCCCAGAGCGTGACGCTGAGCCAGACCATCAACTTCACCCGGGGGCTGACCGGGGTCGCTGTGCTGGCGCGACACTTCCACACCGAGCTGGACGTGATGGACGTGGGCATCAACGCCGACTTCCACCAGTCTGGCGTGCGGGATGTGAAGATCGCCCATGGCACCCAAAATTTCGCGAAGACGCATGCCATGAGCCGGGAGCAGGCCGACCGCGCCCTGCAGATCGGCATTGAGGCGGCCCGACGCGCCGCCGGAGACGGCATACAGATCATCGGCGTGGGTGAGATGGGTATTGGCAACACATCCACCTCCAGCGCGGTGCTGTCCGCGCTGCTGGGCCTGCCCGCGCGGCAGACCGTCAGCCGGGGCGCGGGCATCAACAATGACGCCTACGCCAGGAAGATCGCGCTGATCGACGAGGCCATCGCCCGCTGGCAGCCCGACCCCGCCGACCCGGTGGACGTGCTGATGAAGGTGGGCGGCTTCGATCTGGCCGCCATGTGCGGCGCGTTTCTGGGCGCAGCGGCGGCACGGTTGCCCGCGGTAATCGACGGCTTCATCAGCGCTGTGGCGGCGCTTTGCGCCTGCCGGCTGAACCCGCTGGCCGCGGCCTACATGATCCCCTCCCACGCCTCGGCGGAGAAGGGCTATCGCCTGGCCATGGAGGCCATGGGCCTGGAGCCGATGCTGCTGATGAACATGCGGCTGGGCGAGGGCAGCGGTTGCCCCATTGCCTTCGAGCTGGTGGCCGCGTCCCAGAGTGTGATCCGCAACATGGCCACCTTCGAGGAAGCCGCTATCGACGACGGCTATCTTGAGGAGATCCGCGGCAACAAAACCTTCCTGGGAGAGGCATGATGAGCACCTACATCTCCGGCGGCTGCAAGAACGGCAAGTCCTTCTACGCCCAGAGGGTGGCGAAGGCCGGCGGTAGTCCGCTGTATTACATCGCTACGATGATTCCCCATGACGACGAGGACCTGGCACGGATCCGCCGACACCGTGAAGAGCGGGCCGGGTGGGGCTTTGAGACGCTGGAGTGCGGGCGAAACATACTCTCTTGCCTCGATGCGGCCGATTCGAGGGGCAGCTTTCTGCTGGACAGCGTGACCGCGCTGCTCTCCAATGAAATGTTCCCGCACGGAGGCGTCGATATGGACGCCCCCGTGCGAATCGCCGAAGCGCTGGAGGCCTTCGTCGACCGCGCGCCCAACACGGTGCTGGTATCGGATTACATCTTCTCCGACGCCATACTGTACGACGCCCTGACCGAAGCCTACCGGCGGGGACTTGCGCATATCGACCGCCGTCTCGCCGCCCTGTGCGACAACGTGATCGAGGTGGTCGGCGGGCAATTCATTGTCCACAAGGGAGTCCTTCCTGTATGAAGAAGCTTTGCAACGCCTTTTGCATGTGCTACAGCATGTTCACCGCCCTGCCCTGCCCCTACCGGCCCTGGGACGAGGACGCCCGGGACATGATGCTGGTGTGCCTGCCCATCGTCGGAGCGCTGTTGGGGCTGCTGTGGGCGGCGCTGGGGGCGCTGGGCATGATGTGGCTGACGCCCGCCTTGCGCGCGGCGCTGATCGCCGCGCTGCCCTGGCTGTTGACCGGCTTCATCCACCTGGACGGCTACATGGACACCTGTGACGCCATACTGTCCTGGCGACCGCTGGAGCAGCGACTGCATATCCTCAAGGACGTTCATACCGGGGCGTTCGCCGTGGTGGGCCTGGGCTTGTTGATGATGTTCAGCCATTCCGCCGCAATGGGTTTGGAATGGAGCGACCTGCGGGCACTGCTTTTCGTGCCGGTGGTCTCCCGTTGCGGCTCAGCTTTCTGCGTGCTGACGCTGCAGCCCATCGGGCACAGCGAATACGCGAAGACCGAGGGCAAGGCCGCCCAGCGCATCGCCGTCGTCGCAATATGGCTGATCGCCGTAATCGCCTGCGCCATTTGCCTGAGAGGGCCTGTGCTTGCGCTGCTGGCAGAGACGGCGGTCTATGTCGCAGCGATGGCCTGGGCCTGTCACACGCTGAAGGGCGTCTCGGGCGATGTGGCCGGCTTTGCACTGAGCACTGCCGAGTGCGCCGCGCTGATCGCCCTTGCGAATATTCACTTTCCCGCTTAGGAGGGCCCGAACATGATACTGATCATCGGGGGTAGCTACCAAGGCAAGCTGGACTATGCCCGGCGGCGCTTTGGATTAACGGACGATGAAATACAGGTCTGCGACGAAACGACCCCTATTTTGGATTTCTCCCGCCGCGCTATCGCCTACATCGACCGCTTTGCCCTGAACCGAATCCGGTCTGGTGCGGATCCTGTGGAAGTATTTGGAACAGACCCTGGTCTCTACAGGGATATCGTCTTCATCGCGAACGACGTCTCCGGCGGCGTGGTGCCCATGGACCCGACGCTGCGGGCCTGGAGGGAGGCATGCGGACGCATGAACATGAAGCTGGCGGGTCAGGCCGACGAGGTCTGGCGGCTGTTCTGCGGCATACCGCAGCGCATCAAATGAGGGTGCTGTACCTGCTGCGCCACGGCATCACCGAGGCCAACGAGAAGCACCTCTATGGCGGCAGCACCGACAGTCCGCTGTCAGAGAACGGTCGGCGCATGGCCCGGGAAATCGCCGTCAGTCGTACGCTGCCCAACTGCGATATCTGCGTTTCAAGCGGCATGACCCGGGCAAACGAAACGCTTGCGATCCTGACCGGGCGAAGTCCCGATCTCATTCTTTCAGAATTATCTGAAATGGATTTCGGTCAGTTTGAGATGCTTGGGTATGAGACGCTTCGACACATCCCGGACTACCAGCGCTGGATCGGCGATGACAGCGGTGCGTTCCCCTGCCCCGGCGGTGAATCCACGGGCGCGTTCAGGAAGCGGGTGCTCGCCGGAGGCGAAGCCCTGCTGGCACTGGACTGGGGTATGGCCCTGGTGGTGTGCCACGGTGGCGTTATCGTCAACCTGATGGGAGCCTGGTTCCCCGCCGAGAACCGGGGCTTCTACGAATGGCAGCCCGCCGCCTGCGGGGGCTGGCGCGTAGAATTCGACGGGCGCACACCCATCCGGTTTGAACCAATATAGCAGCTCGCAACTGATTTGTCTACAGTTCCTGAAGCAGCGGCGGCAATCCACCGCCATCAAAGATGCCAATACTACAATAAACAAGGAGGTTCTCACATGAGGTACAAGGCCATACTCGCGGATCTTGCCCGCAAACGCTATCCCCTTTCCATTATGCTGATCGTCATCGGCGTGCTTGTCATTCCCTTCCCCTACCTGTTCATCCACTTTGGATTGGAGTTTACCAACTTCTGGTGGTCACTGTTCGGCATATGCAGCGGTATTGTGACGGGTAGTGTGATCGTCGGCCTTGGGTCTATTGTTGAGGACGTGCACGACATCTCGATGCACACCGTAGGATACGATTTGGAAGTCGGCGAAGTGCCTGAGGATATGATCGACCACAACGCGCAGGCTGAAGCGGCAGAAGCTGATTCGCCTGATGCCGTACCCGCCGAGGAGCAGGCCGAACCCGCGACCGGGGAACAAATCGGGGGGTAATACTAGAGTGTGTTTCTAAAATGCCTGAAGCGCAATTTCGGCGTCTTTGCCTGCATTTCTGTGTTGATTTTCCTTGACTTAGCCCCACTAAGCCTGCGGA
>ONJE01000339.1 GCA_900318045.1 uncultured Eubacteriales bacterium | reverse complement strand
CGAGGAGCCCGCTGAGGAGCCCGCCGCCGAGGCCGCGGAAAGCGACGCCGACTCTGAAGCGCCCACTTCCATGCTAAGCAACATCGACGAGCAGACCATCACGATTCCCGCGCCGGACATCACGGTGGAGCAGCTGCGGAACCTGACCTACACCCTCTACTCCCGCCAGTACATCCTGAACCTGATGACCGGCGGACAGACCATCGCCATTCCGCTGGAGCTCATCGAGGCGCTGCAGGAGGCGCTGCCCGCGACGCCGGAGGATTTCACCCGGCTGCTGAACACCCACAAGGCCTTCGGCCTGAAGGGCTTCAATTTCAAAAACGGCGAGTTCAGCCTGACCTTCCCCTTCTTTGAGGCCGAGCCCACCAAGTGGACGACCTTCGCCGGGCTGCAGGGACGCATCCTGCAGATGGCGCTGTCAGCCACGCGGGTGTTCCCGGAGCTGATGGTGCCAGAGGAGGAAGCGGAAAAGTACACCGCTCACATGTGGCTGCAGCGCATGGGCTACAAGGGCCCGGAGATGAAGGAGCAGAGGAACATCCTGCTCAAGCACCTGCACGGTTACTGCGCCTTCTCCAACGGAGCGAAGATGCAGAAGCACAAGGACAAGTACAGTGCCATTCGCCGGGAGCGCCGGGAGGCCGAGCGCGCCGCTGCATTGGAAAACGCCGTGGAGACCATCGTTGAAGCCGTCGCGCCGACCACAGAGGCAAAGCCCTCTGTGGCCGAGCCTGTGAAGGAGGTGGCTGTCAATGAATAAGTGCATTGAGAGTGCCCTCGCCAATTTGAGAGCCCGGCAGAACGCCGGTGAGTGGATGCCCTGCCCGCGCTGCGGGCGGGACACCCTGAAGCCCGCCATCCACACCAATGCCCTGAGCCGTCACGCTGAAGGTATCTATGTGTGCGACGAGTGCGGCACAGCAGAGGCGATGCTGGACTTCATGAACAACCCCATGCCCACGGAGAGCTGGGCGGTGTTCAGTGTCCCCAAGCCCGAAAACGATTTGAAAGCGCTGACCGGTACCGAGGTGTGGAAGCGTATCGGCATGACGCATGGGCCGGTCCTGATCGACCTGTACAAGCGCTGGATACGGGAAGCGCCCGGCGCGAGCTTCACGCCCTACCGCTGGGAGGCGTTTAAGAAGTGCCCTGGCCTGACGGAGATTTGGGAGCAGCCCTTCCATGCGAAGTACACCGTCGCGGACGGTGAGCTGATCCTGCGACTGCGGAACACCGACAAGGGTGTGGAGATAGCGGCAGATGTGCTGGAGCACAGGAAGTGACGAGGGGCCAGGCCATGAAGAATGTGTTCTATCAGCTCTTCGACGAGGATATGTCAAGGGTGGACCTGGTGTTTGAGAAGGGAAGCGCCTACGAAGCGGCGACGAACAGACTGGTGGCCGAGGAGGACAGACTTCACGCCACCATGACTGAGGAACAGAAGCAGTTGCTCCGGTCGTATTCCAAAGCGGAATCGGATGTGTTCGATATCGCCCGCCGCGAGGTTTTTGCGGCAGGAGTGCGGCTGGGAGCCCGGTTGATGCTGGCAATCCTGGACGACACCCCGCCAATGGTCCACCCGGAGCAAAAGGAATAGCAAAAGGACAGCCTCATCGGATTTCAAAGCGGTTCAGCACGGCGCTGGCCGCTTTTTCTTTGCCTTTTTGCTTTCGCGCGTCGCCGCGACGTTGCCCCTGTCGCGGGCTTTTCTCCGCCGGTCGGGTTCACCCTCGACCGCGCCGTAGGGCGGGCACGTGGGGCCGACGTGGGCGAGTTCCAAAACGCGCTGACAGACGAAAACGCCGCTCCCGATGCGGAAGCGGCCATATCTGGTTGTGGGCGGTGTGATTATTCTTTCTCAAACTCCAAGACGACGATGGGAAAGACATCGTAGTTTCCATTGTCGCCCAGCAAATTCAGGAGCTCCTGCTGTTTCTCTGCGGTCAGGTCTTTCCAGTAGATTTCAATCGTCATTGTGTCTGCCTCCTCGTTGCTGAATTGTCGGTGTGCTTATTATTCATTATCCTGAGCGTCGAACTCCATCATGATTTCATAGATTTCCTGCGGGTCGGCGTCGATGCCGTCGTAACGCTTCAGGTCGTTCGCAAGGCTGACGGAACGCTCCATCGACCAGTCGATGTGCCTGCCGTCCACCTGTATCGGGCCGTAGACCTCGCCCAGCAGGTAGGCTGGCAGGTCGAAGGAGCCGTCCAGATTCAGAAGCTCGGGGTTAATCATGGGGGTGTGTCTCCTTTCTGTCTGTTGGTATCGGGGGTAATCATGTAGCGTCAGCCCATAAGAGGGTAGGTACTTTCTGTACCTTGGTGGGCATTCACCAGCTTCAGGCAGTATTCCGCGATGCTTGGGAGCGCCAGCCTGATGCGTTTTTCACCGTCCAGCTTGGCAAGCATGATGTGGTTGAGGTAGTCGTAGTGTTCGTCGTTGAACCAATCGAGAATGTCCATGCAGGTGTCAATAGTGAACCTGGGGGATGTAGTTTCGCACATATTGATAGCCTCCCTTTTGATTTGAAGGTGTGCGGCTTTCCGCGACGCTCCCGATTCCGGAGCGTTTCGGCCCGTGGCCGCTGGGAGCGGACCCTCCGCCGGGCCTCGTCAGGCGGACGGGTGACGCGACCGACTTCACCAGCCGCGCCGTCCGTCCTTCTGGTAGCTGTCGTTGCTGAACAGCAGGCCCTTCTCGTTGATGAAGCCCCCGACCGTGGCGATGTAGCCGCTGCCGTCCATGATGGCCAGCTTGGAGCCCGCCAGCCGATGCACCAGCTTCAGCACACCTTCGTCCTTCAGGTCTTCCGAGCAGCGGATGATTTCGGAGAGGTAGTCGGCGATGAACAGCGCCGTGTCGCTGTACTCCTTGTTGGTGGGATCGGTGGTCAGACGGATGATGCCGTTGTGGGCGACGCCGCAGCGGCATTCCACATCCAGGGCCTTCATGTGCGCCAGCTTATTTGAAAGCGGGAACGGATGGGTCATCGCCGGGTTCACACCGGCTTGCGTGCTGATTCTGAAGTGGTACACCACCGCGTCCTTCGCGGTGAAGTGCTCAGCCCGCAGCGCCTCGATGTAGCTCTCCACGTCCATGTAGCCCTTGC
>ONJE01000230.1 GCA_900318045.1 uncultured Eubacteriales bacterium | reverse complement strand
GTTCAACAGTTCGATGTACTTCAGGGCCGCGGTCGCCTTCTCCTCGCTGCAAGCGGCACAGATGGCCAGCATCGCGCCCTGCTCCGTCGCCCGGGACAGATAGGGGCCGTCATAGAGGGAGGTCTTGACATTGAAACCCCAGTCCGCGGGATTGGAGTAGCCCAGGTACCCCCGCCAGGCCACGCCGCAGCGCACGGGGATCGTCTTGTCCGCGGAGGTGCCCTCGATGGTGGAGGCGTCGGGATGGATATAACCCATCTTGTACCACCTGTGAAGAAGCCGGTAGCGCTCCATCAGCTCGTCGCTTTCCCACAGCGGTATCGCCCTCGGAGTACCCTCCTGTTTATAGGGAATGACGACGATTATGTTGATCACCCGGTCCAGGAAGTTGGTGAAGCCAGAAATCCCCGACTTGTCCATTGCCAGGGGGTATTTCTGGGGATAATCCGCTTTATAGGCCGCCAGGAAGGGCTCAATGTCCCCGAAGGCCATGCGCTCCGGGATCTCCATTCCCTTTTCGCCCTCGAAGTAGTCCGCATTCAGGCGGTACATCATCTCGGTGCCCATGTCCTTCAGGGTCGGCACGCCGTAGATGCGCCCGTCCAGCTCCGCGGCCTCCCAATAAACCCCGATGGCCGCGTACAGATCCGGCGCAACCTCCGGGACCAGGTCGGTAATGTCGTAATAGAGCCCCTTGGCAGCGGCCTTGTCGTAGGAATTCAGCCACTCGCAGGTGTATATGATGTCGTAGTATTCACCGGAGGCCATGATCAGGTTCAGCATGTCGCTGGGTTGGAGTTCCAGGTCCACCTCTACGCCGATCTTCTCCCTGGAATAGTTATTCGCCGCGGCAATGATCTCCTTCAAGTCCGCGGGCACCGCGCCGCCATAGGTGACCCACCGCAGGCGAATGATATCGTCGTTGGGGTCCAGCTTCCCGCAGGCAGCCAGCGGCAGTACCATGGCCATCGCCAGCAGCAGCGCAGTCCATTTGATCCATCTCTTATTCATCATATCACCCCTTCACCGCGCCTACGGTCAGCCCTGTCTTCAGGAATGTCTGGAAGAAGGGAAACAGGATCATGATCGGCAGCAGCGCAACGACAACCATTGCCATGCGTAGCGTGACGGAGGGCAAATTGTAGCTGCTTACGCCGGAGACATAGGCCGCGTCCCGGTTCATGGCCTGGATGGTGCGCTCGATGTTCACCAGCACGTATTGTAGCGGATATAGCTCCGTGTGGTTGGTGTCGATGTACAGAAGCGCGGGATACCAGCTGTTCCAGTAGGCGAACAGCTGGAAGATGGCGACGGTCATCACCACGGGGGTGCAGATGGGCAGCGCCACCCAGAGAAAGGTCTGGAAGGGATGCGCGCCGTCCAGCCGCGCCGATTCGATCAGCGCGTCCGGCACAGTGGTGAGGAAGTAGTTGCGCAACAGCATGATGTACCAGGTGGTGCACATGCCAGGCAGGATCATCGCCAGATAGGTGTTGCGCAGGTGCAGCACCTGGGTGTTGACCATGTAGGTGGCCACCAGGCCGCCTGAGAACAGCATGGGGATCATCAAAAACAGCATCAGGCCCTTGCGATGCTTAAGCTCCTTGCGGGACAGGGCGTAGGCGCAGGGACACATGACCGTCAGGCCCAGCGCCGTGCCGCCTAAGGTGATCAGCACGGAATTGAGGAACGCCCGGGGCAGCGTGGAGCCCGAGCGGGACATCACCCGGAAGGCCTCCAGTGAGAATTCCCGGGGGATGAAGCGATAGCCGTAGAGGCTCACGCTCTCCTCCGAGGACAGCGCCGACATGATCACCAGCAGCACCGGCAGGAAGGCCACCACGATGATGACGGAAAAGAATGCGATGGCAAACGCGTTCGCCCACCCGTTGAAGGCGCTGATCTTGGTCGGTTCGCTTGGGTTATAGCGTTTCTTCATGCGCATACCTCCTCATATCAGCGCGCTGTCCCTGTCCACATGCCGGATGAGGGCGTTGGAAAGGAACAGCAGTGTGCAGCCTACCGCGCTCTGCAGGAAGGCCGCCGCCGAGGAATAGCTGAAGTTGGCCTGCTGCATCAGCGCCTTGTAGACGTACACGTCCAGCGTCTGCGTGACCTCCTGCAGCGCGCCCGAGTCCATGGGCACCTGGTAGAACAGGCCGAAGTCGCTGGAGAGGAGGCTGCCGATGCTCAGTATGAAGATGGTGGCGATGGTGGGCCGAAGCAGCGGCAGTGTGATGTAGCGCACCTGCTGCCAGAAGGTGGCGCCGTCCAGCACCGCGCCCTCGTACAGCGTGCGGTCGATGGCAGTGATGGCGCACATGTAGATGATGAGGGAGTAGCCGCAGCTCTTCCAGATACCCGTGAGAATCAGTATGAACCGCCAGTATTGCGGCGACTGGTACCACTGCACGGATTTCAGCCCCAGCGCGTTCAGCACCGCGTTGATTTGGCCGTGATCGGAGGCCAAGAAGCCGTAGGCGCAGTAGCTCACGATGACCCAGGACAGGAAATAGGGCAGTACCAGGATCATCTGCACCAGCCCCTTGAACCGCTTCTGGTGCACCTCCGTCAGCAGGATTGCCAACATGACCGGGATGACGATGCCCGCGACCAGGAAGATCACGTTGTAAAACAGCGTGTTCAGCAGGATCGCCCCGCTTTGCGGGTTTCGGAACAGGAACGAGAAGTTCTCAAGCCCCGACCATCTGCTGTTCACAAACAGGTTTTTCAGCAGCGACTGTCCCGGCTTCGGTGTGAAATCCTTGAACGCGAATGCAATTCCGAAGAGTGGAAGGTAGCAGAACAGCACATACCAAACCACCACTGGAACCGTCATCAAACTCAACTGACGATTCTCACCGGCCTTGCTGCGGGCCAGCGTATTCCTCTTTCTTTTCATTTTACCTCATTGCCTCTGTTCTTTTCATAGATGCCTTGTGTTGCGGCACTTATGCACCCGGGTATTTATCAGGCTGTCACAATGAAAACGCATCTCTCGCAGGCCATAATAACGTCTATGCCGGATGCTCCATCGAAACTATTGTAACACAAAACCGAGAATCAGGCAATTCTGAGAATATAATCAGATATACCATATTTCAAGGCAGAAGCCACATGCGACCCTTTTGCCTGCGCGATTTGTGATTGTCCTCTTTACTGTAATTTGTCTGGCCTTGCTATTTGGCACGGTCTTTTGGCATTACTGAGGTTCACTGGACATTCACGGACATGAAGCTGCATTATGCGTTGCACAAAAGTGCAGAACACGAAAGATCAGAGAATGGTGTATACAAGATATCGTAGGGGATAGGAGTACGCAGGGTGGGGGGAGGTAAATTTCGTTCCGCTTTCTATATAAATGCGTCATAGACGCATATACATGCGCCGTTCCCTGAATGTCTTTGTCTCCATCAATTTGGCTTTTCATCGCCCTGCCTTGCTGGATAGGTGAATGGTAACGAATGGCTGCCCGGTTTTTTTGTATTTTTTTGTGGGAACTCTATTGACAAACAGGATTTAATGTGGTAGGATTGCTTTCATAATGATAATAGGGTTAGTATGCTCATTTTTTGACAAACGCAGGAGTGTCTTCATGCGGAACAAGGAGAAGGACGCGGCTCAGATGGCGATCAAACGCGGGGATTTCCTCGCGAAAGCCTATGAGCTGTTTACGAAGAAGAATATTGAATCCGTGACCATGATCGAGGTTGCCAGGGAATGCGGCTATGGCACGATTACGCTTTACCGTTATTTCAAGACGAAGCCGCAGCTTGTGGTGGCTGTGGGTGCGTGGATATGGGAGCAGGCCATCAGGGAGAATTGGGATCACAGACCGGATCGGGATTTTGAAGGGATGACCGGTGCGGAGATCTTTGAATATTATCTGGAATCCTTCATCGGGCTGTACCGGAACCACAGGGATCTGCTGCGCTTCAATCAGTTTTTTAATATCTACATTCAGTCGGAGCGCATCGACCCGGAGGTGTTGAAGCCATACAGGGACATGATCGAAGGGCTGAGAAGGAACTTTCATATGGTATACGAAAGGGCGGAGCAGGATCACACGATCCGCACGGACGAGTCGGAGGAGGAGATGTTCTCTACCACGCTTCATCTGATGCTGGCGGCGGTGACGAGATACGCGATCGGGCTTGTGTACATCCCGGAGAGCGGGTTTGATGCGGAGAAGGAGCTGGAGAAGCTGAAGGAAGCGATGTTGTTGAGGTATAAAACGGTATGAAAAATGAGAGGTTGACAGCCATGAGGAATAGAAATACACTGTCAGGTCAGGTCAGGTCAGGTCAGGTCAGGGTCGGCGACACGCAGGAATCGCAGCTGGCCCTTCTTGCCGCAGATGAGGCTCTGGCGAACATTGTTCGGTACTCGGGGGCCACGGAACTCGCATTTGAGATGACAGTGGAGGGAGATGCGCTCAGCCTCACGTTCCGCGACAACGGGATTCCGTTTGATCCGACGGCATTTGAAATCGAAGACAGGGAGTTTGAGGAGCTTGACGGCGGCGGCATGGGGCTTGGCCTCATCCGGCAGTCCGCCTCCTCCGCCCGGTATGTAAGAGAGGACGGGATGAATCTCTTCACGATGCATTTCTCTCTTTGATGCCTCACAGAACCATCCCCTTACAGGCGCTTGCGGCTGAAGAGTAACTGTATAGTGCGGCAAGCCGGGGGTCTTATCGGCAAAACGGAAAC
>ONJE01000066.1 GCA_900318045.1 uncultured Eubacteriales bacterium | reverse complement strand
AAGATCGGGGCGCTCCGCCCCCGATACCCCCGGCAAATTAGCCCAAATGCCTCCCCTGAAAGGGGAGGTGGCGCGCAGCGCCGGAGGGGTTCTCTCAGCCCGCGACAAATCAGAATTCACCAAACCTGCCTCGACTGCCTGTCCATGAGCATTGCCCTGTAGGCCTCGGGGTTTTCCATGATCCTGTACAGGCCCCGGATAGCGCAGCCCTCGGGGGCGTCGGCCACCCGGCAGGGGATACCCAGCGCCTGGCCGATTCGACGGTCCAGCTCGGTCATCGCTGCGCCGCCGCCGGTAAGCACCGCGCCGGCGTCGGTCAGGTCAGCGGACAGCTCCTCCGGGGCGCTGTCCACCACGGTGTTCACCAGTCGCGCCAGCTCACCCACCACGTCCTCGCAGGCGTCCAGCACCGGCTTGGTCTCCACATCGAAGTTCACGGGCATGCGCTTGGCCAGGTTGATACCGGTGGCGTGCATGATCACGTCCTTTGGAGCCTTGCCGGGCATGGCCGTGCCCAGGGTGTTCTTGATCTCCTCCGAGGCCAGCACCCCCACGCGGTAGCCGAAATCGCTGCGCAGTATCCGCCGCACCCGCTCGTCGATGCGGTTCAGGCCGTAGGGCAGGTAGCCGAAGGCCGCCACTCTCCCGAAGGTGAACAGCGTAGCGGTGATCTTGCCCGCGCCCACGTCCACCAGCAGCTTGGCCTCGGGGCTGTTCAGGTCCAGGCCCGCGCCCACCGCCGCCGCCGCGTCCGAGCGCACCAGCAAGGCCTCCGCCGCTCCGGCGTCTATGGCTGCGGTCAGCATGGCCTCCTTCTGCACCGGCCGGGCGAAGGGCGCGCAGGTGATCATCGCCCCGAAGCGCCGCCGGGTGTTCACGCCCTCGGAGCGCTTGAACAGCCACTGGAACATCCGGGCCGCGTACAGGTTGTTCTCCAGCACGCCGTCCCGCAGCGGATGCACCACGCTGACGCCCTCGCAGGTGCGGCCGATCAGCCGCCGGGCGATGTCCCCCGCGCAGATGGGCGCGGGGTTGCCCTCCCGGAAGGCCAGCGCCGCCGGGGCGCTGAGCACCGGGCCGTGCTTCAGCTCGGCCATGCGCGCAGTCTGGGTGCCCAGGTCTATGCCGATATCCCAACGCATCGTTTATACCTCCATAGTATGCCAAAACCCATTATAGCATATCGGAGATCAGATCGCATGGAAAAAAATGTGACATGCGTCTTAACCCTGTCATACAGATCCTTCGCTGCGCTCAGGATGGCACCGGTCGAGTCGAAAGGCTGTCATCCTGAGCGCAGCGAAGGATCTTGTTTCATCCGCCCTTCACCACGGCAGCAGCTGCTCCCCACTCACCAGGTACGCCCGCTCCGCCAAGGCGGCAAGGGGGTCGTCGGAGTGGGAATCGGAATAGAATTCTTCGATCTTTGCGCCGGGGAACCGGGCGTGGAAGCGCTTGACCTTCTCCTGTCCGTGGCAGTTGGGGCCGTAGAAGTGGCCGGTATGCTTGTCTACTGGCGAGCCCATGACGCAGCCGATGCCCAGCTTCGCGCAGGCCGGGCGAATCAAAAACTCCGGTGAGGCGGAGATCACTACGTCGTCGTCCCGGTGGCGGGGCGGATACCAGGCCTTGATCCGGGACATGTTTTTTTGCCAGAAGGCGTCCACGGCCGCGTCCACATCGCCGATGAGGGTCAGGAAATGGAGCATGCGCTGCTTGAAGACCTGCTTATTGCGCAGGCGCAGCACAAACAGCATCCCATTGACCGTCTGGGCGGGGATGTCCCGCCACATGCGGGGATAGCGCCCCAGGCAGAAGGCGAAGAAGCGGGCGGTGCTGTCCCCCCGCAACAGCGTATTGTCAAAATCGTATACGTTCATGGAATCACGCTCCGTTTGGATGGGCTCTGTCCGATACTAATCTCAACCTAAACCTATACAATCCTGCGGCGACTTTTCCGCCATACCGGCGTTGAAGTCCCTTGACTTGCCGCCAGCACCTTGACTTGCCGCCAGCAAGCCTGCGGGCCTTCGCCTTGGTATGACGAAAAATCCGCTCGCATGCTTGCATACATTTAGATTGAGATTAGTATGATATTCTCCGCCCGCGGCCGGGAATCCTGCACGCTGGGAATATATGGCTTTATGCTGGCAATCGCTGGCAGGCCTGCCCCCGGCCGTGCCCGGAGAGCGCCCCTCGCAAGGCCCGTTTCGGCCCCGAACAATTATGAAGCTGGTTTGAAGTGTATTTTGAGTTTCGAAGGGCGGGTTGATTTTGTGACCCGGCGCTGGTAAAATAGCTGATATCACCGACATGGAGGATAATGACAATGAAAAAACAGATAAATAAGCTGGTCGCCGCGCTGCTGGCGCTGTGCCTTCTGCTGGGCGGCGCACTGGGCGCGCTGGCGGAGCAGGAGAACCCGGACGTGGTGGGCGACCTGCTGCGCTACTTCATTGGCGTGACCAAGGAGGAGGAGGACACCATCATCGCGGACGAGGCCGAGGACGCGGACGACAGCGTGCAGTACGTGGTGGACGGCGATGACGAAGAGGAAGAGGAGATCGTGGTGGAGGAGCATGTGAACGTCACTGACCTCGCCATCACCCAGGGCCTCTCCGAAGACTGGCTGAACATACTGCTGCTGGGTACTGACGCCCGGGGCAACACCAAATACCTGCGCACGGACACGATGATCGTGCTGTCCATCAATGCCAGGACCAACAAGATCAAGCTGACTTCGATCATGCGCGATATCTGGGTCCAGATTCCCGGATACGGCGGGCAGAAGCTGAACGCGGCCTGCGTGTACGGCGGCCCGGAGCTGACCATCCGCACGATCAACGAATACTTTGGCCTGAACATTCAGAAGTACGCGCTGGTAAACATGCAGTGCCTGGTGGAGATCGTGGACACCCTTGGCGGCATCGAGCTGAACGTCACCCCCGCCGAAAGCGGCGCGATCCGCCGGTTGAACGCCTCCAGCGTGGGCGCGAAGGACGGCTCCGGCAAATACATATCCGACGCCGTGCCCTCCGGTGATAACGTGCTTCTGAACGGCAAGCAGGTGCTGGCCTACTCCCGCATCCGCAAGAGCGATTCCGACTACGCCCGCACCAACCGCCAGCGCAACGTGCTGGTGGCCATCGCCAGGAAGATGCAGAGCGTCAGCGTGCTGCGCCTGGCGGGCATTGTCACCACGATGCTGCAATACGTGGAGACCAACCTCGCCTTCAACGAAATCATGGACATCGCCGGCGTATGCATGAAGATGGACCTGAACAAGATGTCCGAGTTCCGCATTCCCGCCGATGGCACCTACGATTCCGGCATGTACGGCAACACCTGGTGCATCAAGCCCGACTTCGAGGCCAACGCCAAGGCTCTGCACGCGTTCATCTACGAATAAAGCCCAATGCGGCAGCGGCGGCGCCTGGGCCGCCGCTGCAAATAGCCGAAACACCGTCATCCCGACAGCGTCACGATAAACGTGGCGCTGTTGCCTTGTTCGCTCTCGGCGCGAATGTGGCCCTTGTGGGCCTCGGCGATGGTTCGGGCGATGGCCAGCCCCAGCCCATTCCCGGCGACGGCGCTGTTGTGGGACAGGTCCTCCCGGTAGAAGCGATCGAATATCTTTTCCAGGTTCTCCGGGGCTATGCCAGCGCCGGTGTTGTACACGGTGATCACCGCGCCCCGGCCCTTCTGCATAAGGGACAGGCGGATCAGGCCGCCTTCGTTGGAATACTTCAGGGCGTTGCTCAGCAGGATCAACACCAGCTGTTGCAGCATGGCCTCGTCCCCGCGAATGAACACGCCTTCTGGCACATCCGTCTCCAGCGTCCTGCCGGCCTCGAATACGGTGCTCTCAAAGGGCAGCGCCACCCCCAGCAGCGCCTGGGACAGGTCAAAGCGCTTCATCTCGGCGGTGACCGTGCCCTTGTCCATGCGGGCCAGGGTTAAAAGGCCCTGCACCAGGTTGTCGGTGCGCTTCACCTCGGACTGGATGTAGCCCAGGTATTCGTTGGGTCCCACCTGCCGGGACAACAGCTCGGCGTTGGCGGAGATCACTGCCAGGGGCGTTTTGAACTCGTGGCTGGCGTCCCATACGAACTGCTTCTGCCGGTCGAAGGACGCCTGCACCGGCTGGAGCATCCGACAGATCAGCAGCCAGGCCCCCGCCCCCAGCAGCAGTCCGGCCAGCGCGGCCACCAGCGCCGCGGCGCGCAGCATCCTCTCGGCGGACAGGAACTCCAGCCGGGCGTCCAGCACGATCAGCAGCCGTTCCTCGCCACCCTCCCCGTCGTCGATGAGGCGGTAGTACTGGGTGTCGATGCGGCCCTCGCTGTCCCCTGCGGCCAGCACGGCACGGGCCATGGCCTGCACCTGGGCGTCGGTGTACAGATCCGAACGGTCGCTGCTCCACTCGGTGACGTTCCCATCCTTGTCCAGCCGGATGGTGTAGGCATTGGACAGGCTGGCCAGGGAATTGCCCCCGGGCATGTCGATGCCGGGCCGTTGGGGCGGGACCTGGTCGCCCTCGGGCTTCGGTGGCGGCGTTTCGCCGTCGGTGGGCGCATGTGGCGGCAGGTTGTCGCCGGTGGGCGCTGTATTCCCTTCGGGCTTGGGCGGCGGGGTTTCGCCGTCGGGCAGGTCGGGCGGCGCCTGCTGCATCTGTCCGGGCCGCTGGCCCCGGTTTTCGCTGAGCACTGCCAGGGCAGCGCGGGCCGTAGTGTCGATGTTGCGCAGGTTGATGGCCCGTATGGACAGCACGATGCCTGCCGTCACCAGCACCAGTACGCAGGCCACCAACAGCGTCAGGCGGCGGCGCAGCGTCTTAATCACGGCTCTCCTCCAGGCTGTAGCCCAATCCCCGGGTGGCCTTCAGCTTCACCTTTGCGCCGATGAAGCCGAGCTTCTTGCGCAGGAAGGATACGTAGACCTCCAGGTTGTTGTATTCGGCGTCGCTGTCGTAGCCCCACACCCGTTCGATCAGCATCTCCTTGGGCAGGATCTGGCCGGGGTTGCGCAGAAACACTTCCATCAGCTGGTACTCCTTCGCCCCCAGCTTCACCGATTGGCCTGAGGCGTCGTTTTGCAGCTTGCCCTCCTTTTCCGAGAGGGATACGCCGCCGAAGGACAGGTTCATCACCGGCGCGCCGTCCCCCCGGCGGGTGATGGCCCGCAGGCAGGCCACCAGCTCGCCCATCTGGAAGGGCTTGGGCAGGTAGTAGTCCGCGCCGCCCTCCAGCCCCCGGATGCGGTCCTGCAGATCGCCCCGGGCGGTGAGCATCATCACCGGGGTTTTGACGCCCTCGGCGCGCAGCCGCTGAAGCACGGTAAAGCCGTCCATCCCCGGCAGCATCACGTCCAGGATTACGGCGTCATAGGCCCCGGACAGGGCGCTGTCAAGCCCCTCCGGCCCGGTGTACACCGGGTCCACGACGAAGCGCTCCTGCTGCAACAGCCGACACACCGCCGCGGAAAGGTTCTTTTCGTCTTCGACCAGTAGTATGCGCATAAGGGATTCTCCTTGTCATCGCTCATTGTCATACTAATCGGCCCGCAGGCTTGCTGGCGGCAAGTCAAGGGACTTCAACGCCGGTATGGCGGAAAAGATGCCGCATGATTGTATAGGTTTAGGTTGAGATTAGTATCAGCAGTATAACACGTCAGCCATCCAAAAATCAAACACATCCGCCTGATCATTCAGTCGGATGTGTTTGAATCCAATGAATCAGAACCGATCCACGTGGTAAACCGGCTTGGCCTCCTCGATCCAGGCGTTGACCTGGTTGTCGTAGGTCTCGGCGGTCTTGTCCTGCAGGGCAGCGTCCTTCACGGCGTCGGCGATGTCCTCGAGGGCCACCGGGCCGGGGGTGATGTCGCTGAGGTAGTAGATCACGTGAATGCCGTTCTGGCCATAGACCGGGCCGCTGATCTGACCCACAGCTTCGATGGACATGGCGCCCTCGGTGAAGGCGGGGTCCCAGGTGGTGGAGTTCGCGGACACGGCATAGCCGTTGGTGGCGGTGGGCTCGTTCTGCATGCCGGGGTCGGCGTTGTATTTCTCGATCAGGCTGTTGAAGTCTGCGCCGCCGTTGAACTCGTCGATCACCTGCTGGGCCTGGGGCAGCAGCTGGCTGTACAGGGCCTCGATCTCAGTGGCGATGTTGCCGATGTCGGCCTGGATCTCCTCGCGGCTGCGGGGCTCGGGGGTGGGCTCGGGCGTCACCTCGGGGGTCGTCTCGGGGGTCGCCTCGGCCTCCTCGACGGGCGCTTCCTCAACCTCGACATCCGCGTCCTCGATCTCTACGGGCGTTTCGGTCTCGGCGGGGGCGTTCAGAGCTTCCAGCTCGGCGTTCAGGCTGTCCAGAGTGCTGTGCAGCTCGCTGTACTGCTTGGCCTGCGCGTCGTCAAACTTGATCAGCACGTGCTTCACGGCGCGATAGCCCTCGGGATTCCAGACGATGAGATTGCCGCTGTTGCGGGCGTTGTTGTAGCTGTAGTCGTCGGCGTAGCTCTCCTGGGCCTCGGCCACCATGGCGTCGTACTTGGCCTTGATGTCCTCGTCGGTGACGGCGACGTCTGCGGTAACGTAGTTGTACAGCTGCTCATCCACGTAGCCGTCGATGGTCTGCTGGGTCAGGGCATCCTGGGTCATGCCGTAGGATTCCAGGGCGGCCAGGGTCTGCTCGCGGGCCTCCTCGTCGGTGGCGTCCTCGGCGGCGAAATAGCTCCTGTAGGAGTCGACGTAGTTTTCGAAGGTCTCGGTGGCCTCAGTCTGCAACCTGGCGATGGTCTCGTCGTCCAAATTGCTCAGGCCCAACGCTTCGGCCTTGGCGTCGATCACGGCGCTTTTCACCAGGGACTTCAGTATGTCCTCCTTGATGCCGTCGGCATAGTCGTCGATGGACAGGCCGTACTGGGCGTAGGCGCTGGCCGCGGCTTCGTATTCCTTCATGGCATCGTCGCGCCAAATGACGCCGTCCTCGCCGAACTCGGCCACGACCTGCTTCTCATAGTAGGGCTTGTAAAGCTCCACCAGGGCTTCCAGCTCGGCCACGCGGGCGTTGGCCGCGTCCAGGCGGGCCTGGAGATCGTCCTGGGCTTCCTCGGCGAACGCCAGCGCGCTCAGCGCCAACAGCATGGCCAGAACCAGGCTAAGCAACTTCTTCATATTCATATGCATTGCCTCCGTTTCGTTTTTCCGCCATTGCGGAACATCGACAAGAATTATAGCACACGGCCGGAAAATGCACAATGAAAAGGGGCAATTATTTATAGTTCATTTACAAATTCCCCATCCCGGGGCATTGCCCGCGCCGTTCCCGCTGCCGTTCATTGCCTCCGGGCGCATCGACTCATAAGTGGCGAAATTATCGCCGGCCTTCAGGCTTTTCAGCGCCAGCACCTCCGCAATAAACGCGGGGCTCACCGTCTCCCGGTCGATCGGCGCCCGCACCAGATAGCCCGTCTGCGTGCGAATGATATTTTCGTCGAAATATGGTTATCAATAATATATCACAACAGGGCAAAAAATGCTAAAATATACTCAGCAAATAAACGACGGAGAGGCAACACCTATGAAATTCCTGTTTGCATCGGATTCCTTTAAGGGCACACTGACCAGCGAGCAGACCGTCGAGCTGCTGGCGACGGCCGCCAAAGAGGTGTTCGGCGAGATCGAGTACAGCGGCGTGCCGGTGGCCGACGGCGGCGAGGGCACCACGGACGCGGTGGTGGCTGCGGAGAAGGGCGAATGGATCGAAACCGTGGTCTGCGGCCCGATGATGGAGCCCGTCCGCGCCCGCTACGGCAGGCTGGACGACCATCGCGCTGTCATCGAGATGGCGGCGGCCTCCGGGCTGCCCCTGGTGCCCATCGGCAAGCGCAACCCGCTGAAGGCCACCAGCTACGGTACCGGCGAGCTGATCCGCCACGCGCTGGATCAGGGCTTTACGGACATCTCCATCGCCATCGGCGGCAGCGCTACCAACGACGGCGGCATGGGCTGCGCCCGGGCGCTGGGCGTGCGCTTCCTGGACGCCGACGGCCACGAGCTGGAGGGCCGGGGCGAGGACCTGGAGAAGGTCAGCGCCATCGACGTGTCCACGCTGGACCATCGCCTGGCCAACGCCAGGATCACGGTGATGTGCGACGTGACCAATCCCCTGTGCGGCGAGAACGGCGCCACCTGGACCTTCGGGGCCCAGAAGGGCGCGACCCCTGCGATGCAGGCGCGGCTGGAGGCGGGCATGGTGAACTACCGCGACGTGCTCCGCAAGCAGTTCGGCATCGACCCCGACGCCATACAGGGCGCGGGCGCGGCGGGCGGACTGGGCGCGGCGCTGGTGTTTCTGGGCGGCGAGATGAAGTCCGGCATTGACACGGTGCTGGACCTGATCGGCTTCGACCAGCGCCTGGAGGGCGCCGACCTGGTGGTCACCGGCGAGGGCCGCACCGATTGGCAGAGCTGCTTCGGAAAGGTGATGCAGGGCGTGGGTGAACGCGCCGCGAGGAAGGGCGTCATCGCCGTCGGCCTGAGCGGCTCGCTGGGGCGGGGCGCCGCGCAGATCTTCGACCACGGCATCGCCTCGCTGATGACCACCGTGGACGCGCCGATGCCGCTGGAGGAAGCGCTGAACCGGGCAGGGGAGCTGTACTACCTGGGCGCGGTGCGCATGTTCCGCTTCATCAAGGCGGGCATGGATCTAAAGAAATAGGGAAGGTGGCAACATGTATCACTGATCTCCAAAAACAACACAGCGATCCTTCAATAAGGATCGCTGTATCTGGCGACGCGGAAGGGGCTCGAACCCTCGACCTCCAGCGTGACAGGCTGGCATTCTAACCAACTGAACTACCGCGCCATGCAGTGGGCCTTCAGGGACTTGAACCCCGGACCGATCGGTTATGAGCCGACTGCTCTAACCACTGAGCTAAAGGCCCTTAATCCCCAATGGCTGGAAAAAAGATGGCGACCTCTACGGGACTCGAACCCGTGTTACCGCCGTGAAAGGGCGGTGTCTTAACCGCTTGACCAAGAGGTCGCGTTGGTCGGGGTGACAGGATTCGAACCTGCGGCCCCATGCTCCCAAAGCACGTGCGCTACCAAACTGCGCCACACCCCGACAATAGAGCTGTGCCTTACAAGCAACAGCGTAATTATATCATGCTGTTCATCGGCGTGTCAAGCCCCTGCGGGGGATTAACGGAAATTTCGGAATTTCCATGGTTACAGCTCAGTGCCGACGCTGTACTGTAGCATTCCATATAAAAAAATCCCCCCTTCTTGAGAAGGGGGGAAGGGAGGGAGGGATTGGTTTTACTGCTTTTCCTCCAGGGTGACCTGCACATCGAAGGTGCTGAAGCCGCCGCCGACGGTCACGGTGCCATCGGTGTAATAGTAATCATAGCCGTTTCCGTTTCCGTTGTTGCCGTTACCGCCGTTGCCATAGCCGTAGTTGTAGCCGCCGAAGGGGAAGCCGAAGCCAAAGCTGAAGGGGTTGTTGTAGTAGCTGTCATAGCTGTTGTTGGGGGTCATCATGCCGGCGTTGTTGTAGCGCACGATGGTCAGCGTCACGGTGTCGCCGGGCTTGAAGGTATCCAGCAGGGTGGTCAGCTCCCGGGTGGAGGTGACGCGCTCGCCGTTGACAGCGGTGATGAAGTCAAACTGTTTCAAGCCGGCCGCCTGGGCAGGGCTGTTCTCGTTGACCCCGGTGATGCACACGCTGGCGGGAGCATAGTCGTTCATGGGCTCGTCCGGGCCCTCCTGATTCTTCACAGTTACGCCGATCTGCGGGCGAATGACCTTGCCGTGCTCGATCAGCTGCTGGGCGATGGGATAGGCGGTCTCCACGGGGATGGCGAAGCCAAGGCCCTCATAGCTGCCGGAGGAAAAATAGCTGCCGCCGTACTTCAGTGTGTTGATGCCGATCAGGTTGCCCTGGTAGTCAAACAGGCCGCCGCCGGAGTTGCCACTGCTGATGGGCGCGTCGTGCTGGATGTAGTTGACGTTCCGGGTGGTGTTGTTGCTTGACACACTGCTGCGCTCCAGGCCGGAGATGATGCCGCGGGTGACGGTATTGGCCAGGATCTCGCCGCCGGGATTGCCGATGGCGATGACGGTGCTGCCTACGGGCAGGGTCTCGGAGGCGCCAATGGTGACGGGCACCAGCTTGTCAGTCTGCTCCTCGACCTTCAGGACGGCCAGGTCCATCGCGGAATCCTCGCCTACCAGGGTGGCGTTCACCTTGTCGCCGTTTGGCATAAGCACCTGGAAGGCGCTGCCCTCTTCGATGACGTGGTAATTGGTCAGCACATAGCCGCCATCGGCAATCACAACGCCGCTGCCCTGGGCGATCATCGTGTTCTGGACGCCGTTGCTGCGGCTCCAGCCCTCGGTATTGGTGATGATGCCCACCACCGAGTTGGCGTTCTTCTGGGCCACGTAGATGGCCGGGCTGTCGTCCGATGTGGGTACGGGCGCCGGGGATTCGCCGACTTCGGCCGACGCCGCACGGTTCAGGGTGACATTGCCCAGTGCGAACATGCCGCCCAGCGCCAGCACGGACACCAGCACCAGGGACATCAGCAGCATCGCACCATTGTTCTTCCGGGCGTGCCTGCGGTTGCGCTTGATATTGCTTGTGGTCTTCATAATCTATCTTCTCCTCTCGCAGATGATTTTTTAGTATTTCCGGCGCATCGGGTTTTCTTCCTGATTGCTGGGATTATTATAAGATCGGACAAGGTCAAAGTCAATAAACAAACATTCGATGATTTGTGAACGAATTGAAAACTGATGGAACGCAAAGAGAACCCCTCCGCAACGCTGCGCCGGACGCCTTCCCTTTCAGGAAAGGCCGCCTGAATGCCTTGCGTAACCGTTGACAAAGGCACTGCCGGAGCGTACAATAAAATCATCCATCAACGCAACTGGAGGAATTCAACATGACCACTGAGAAGCTCTGTTCCATGGTTGACCACACCCTGCTGGCGCAGACCGCGACCTGGGAGGACATTCAGAAGCTCTGTGATGACGCGATGGCCTACAAAACCGCGTCGGTGTGCATTCCCCCCTGCTATGTGAAGCAGGCGGCTGACTACGTGCAGGGCAAGCTGGCAATCTGCACCGTCATCGGCTTCCCGAACGGCAATACCACCACCGGCACCAAGGTCTTCGAGGCGAAGGAGGCCATCGCCAACGGCGCCAGCGAGATCGACATGGTCATCAACATCGGTATGCTGAAGGCCGGAAACACAGCTTACGTGCTGGATGAGATCAAGGCCCTGAAAGCCACCTGCGGCCAGCTGGTGCTGAAGGTCATCATCGAGACCTGCCTGCTCACCGACGAGGAGAAGATCACCATGTGCCGCCTGGTCACCGAGGCCGGCGCGGACTTCATCAAGACCTCCACCGGCTTTTCCAAGGGTGGCGCGACCTTCGACGACGTGACCCTTTTCGCCAAACACGTCGGCCCCAATGTGCGCATCAAGGCCGCCGGCGGCATCTCCTCCATCGCCGACGCCGAGAAGTTCGTCGAGCTGGGGGCCACCCGCCTTGGCACCAGCCGCATCATCAAGATCCTGAAGGCCGAAAACGTGGCCCCGGGAACGTATTGAGGAAGGTGGGGACAAATCACCCCGCGCGGCCATGCCGCGCGGGGTGATTTGCCTTGGGAAGTGATAGATTCTGATTTGTCGCCCCGCGACAAATCAGAATTTGATATCCCCCGGCAAAAGCCCCTGCCTTTCCGCGATCTCCGCCAGGTCGTCGAACTCGGGCTTTACGCGATCCACGCCGAAGCCGTGGGAGCGCTTGGCACGCACGGGGCCGTAGGGGGTGTCCAAAGTGACGGCCTCCCGCTTCAGGGTATAGCGCCTCAACTTCTGGCAGCGCACGCCGATGGTGGTGGTGTGCTTCAGCATCAGCGACGCAAACTCCCCCTCCCGCTCGGGCGGGCACAGGCAGCACAGCAGCGTGCCGGGGCGGTCTTTCTTCATTTGGATGGCCTGGGTCCATACGTCCAGCGCGCCGGCCTGGCGCAGGCATTGCGCCGCGTAGCCGATGGCCTCGCCGGTCATGTCATCCAGGTTGCAGCGCAGCTCCACCGCGCTGTCCGGGGCCTCCCGGGTCTGCCCCAGCAGCGCCCGCACGCAGTTGGCCCAGGGAAAGTCCTTCGTGCCCATACCGTAGCCCACGGCCTCGAGGGTCATGGCGGGCATGTCGCCAAAATCACTGGCGAAGTGCACAAGCAGCGCCGCGCCGGTGGGGGTGCACAGCTCCCCGCGAATCGCGCCGCCGTAGACGGGCACGCCCTCCAGCAGCAGCGCCGTGGCCGGGGCCGGCACCGGCAGCACGCCGTGGGCGCAGCGCACCTGGCCGCTGCCCACGTGCACCGGCGAGACCAATACCTGCTCGGGGGCGATTTCATGCATCAGCGCGCAAACCCCCACCACGTCGGCCACGGCATCCAGTGTACCCACCTCGTGGAAGTGGATATGATCCACAGGGCGCCCATGCACCTTCGATTCCGCCTCGGCGATCCGCCCGTACACCGCCTTCGAGTCGGCCTTCACCGCCTCCGGCAGGTCCAGGGCTTCGATGATGGCGCAGATATCATGAAGGGAAGCGTGGTGGTGATGGTATTCGTGCTCATGCTCGTGAACATGCTCGTACAATTGAGGATTATGGGCTTCTGTATCGTCATGCAGATGCCCGTGATGTTGTCCGTGGTCGTGGGAATGCCCATGCCCACCATTCCTGTTCCCTGTTCCCGCGACATCGTGGGAGTGCTCATCCTCCCCATTCACCGTCACGGCGATATGCGTGCCGATAATGCCGCATTTTTCTGTCTTTTGGCGCTCGAAGCGTACCCCGGGCAGGCCCAGGGCATTCATCCGGGCGATGAAGGCCTCCGGATCGGGGAGCAGCTCGCTCAGCGCGGCCATCAGCATATCGCCCGCCGCGCCCATGTTGCATTCGATGTAAAGCGTCTTCATGCCTCGTCTATTCCCTTCATTCGGTTGATTCGGTTGGCCAGGTAGCCCGCGCCGAAGCCGTTGTCGATGTTCACCACGGATATACCGCTGGCGCAGGCATTCAGCATGGACAGCAGCGCGGACACGCCACCGAAGCTGGCCCCGTAGCCCACAGAGGTGGGCACCGCGATGACGGGGCAGTCCACCAGCCCGCCCACCACGCTGGCCAGCGCGCCCTCCATGCCCGCCACAGCCACTACCACCCGGGCCGATTGCAACTCGTCCAGGTGGGACAGCAGCCGGTGCAACCCGGCCACGCCCACGTCGTACAGTCGCGTGACCCTGCTGCCAAGCGTCTCGGCGGTCAGCGCCGCCTCCTCGCAGACAGGCAGGTCGCTGGTACCGCCGGAGGCCACCACGACGCTGCCCACCAGGGGCCGCGCCACCCGGTTGACCACGCCTACCCGGGTCTGGGCGTCGTAGAACAGCGGCATGGCCTGCTCCACCTGCGCCGCCTTTTCCTCATCCAGGCGGGTGATCAGTATGTTTTCGCCCCCCGCCGCCACCATGCGACCGGCGATGGCGGCGATCTGCGCCGCGGTCTTCCCCGCGCCATAGATCACCTCGCCGGTGCCGTTGCGCAGGCCCCGGTGGTGGTCGATCTTGGCATAGCCGATGTCTTCATAGGGGGCCAAGGCCAGCCGCTTCAGCGCCGCCTCCGGCGTCATGCGTCCCGCCTGCACATCCCGCAGGGTCTCCAGCATTTGATCTCTGTCCATATTCACCTGTCCTTCAAATCCAGCATGACAATCTCAATCCAGGGCGCAAGTGCGCCGCGTATTTCCTCCCGCCGGGCGATGGCTTCCGCCATCTGCGCCCCGGGCAGCTGCAAACGGGCCGCGCCGTGGAACAGCCGAACGCGGAAGTCGGAAAAGCCCAGCGCGAACAGCGCCGCCTCCGCGCCCTCCACCCGGTTGAGGTCCTCGTCCGTGATGGGCGTGCCCGTGGGAATCCGGGTGGCCAGGCAGGCGTAGGCAGGCTTGTCCCAGGTGAACAACCCCGCCGCCCGGGAGTATTCCCGCACTTGGGCCTTGGTGATGCCGCACAGCCGCAGTGGCGACAGCACCCCCAACTCCACAAGGGCCTTCATGCCAGGGCGGTCACTCGTGTCGTCGGAGGCATTGGTACCGTCCATGACGGCCTCGTAGCCCTGCGCCTCTGCCGCTGCCAGCAGCGCGGTAAATATGGCCTTCTTGCAGTGGTAGCAGCGGTCGGCGGGATTGTCCCGCACCGCCGCCACCGCCAATACGTCCAGCGGCACCACGTTCAGCGGTACGTCCAGCTGTTCCGCCAGACGCTGGGCGTCCCGGCGCTCGAATTCCGGCTGGAAGGCCGATTGGGCGTAGAAGGCCGCCACATCACAGCCGCAGGCCCTTGCCGCGTACAGCAGATAGGCGCTGTCCACGCCGCCGGAAAAGGCCAGCGCCATCCGGGGATGGTCGGCAAAGAAGGCACGCAGGGATTGGGGAACGGTGTACGATGGGTTCATAGTTGCCTCCTGGAAATTCAGATTTATCGGGGAGACGAGGGAACAGGGAACAGGGAACAGGAATGGCGGCTGCCGCGTGGATTATGAAATCGAACACGCTGCAGGGGCGACACCCTTTTCGAATGAATGCAGTAGTGGCGTCTATGTCGCCGCTACAGGGTTTTCAGGGATTTCGCGTCTCATTTTATCGCGGAAACGTTTCTTTTGCCCTGGTTGTATCGTTTCGCGCGCGGCTTTTCCTGTTCCCTGTTGACTGTTCCCTTTGCACTGCCCTCTGCATTTCTGCTAATAGCTCGATATATCTGAATTTTCCATATCATACCATATCGCTTCCCAAAATACAACTGCCCGCCGCGGCTGGCGCGAAGGGCTGTGGGATGGGTCGATCACTCCGCCGCCACGCTGATGGTTACGGGC
>ONJE01000472.1 GCA_900318045.1 uncultured Eubacteriales bacterium | reverse complement strand
TGGGCGACGCCCTGTGGCGCAGCTACTTCAACTCCTTTTTCATTACCGTTGCGGGCACCGTGATCAGCGTGAGCATGTGCATCCTCTATGCCTATCCCCTGTACCGGAAGGACTACAGGTTCCGCGGGTTCTTCAGCTTTCTGAGTTTCTTCACCATGATTTTCGGCGGCGGCCTGATCCCCACCTACATCGTGTGCAAAGACCTGCTGGGAATGAGCAACAACTATTATGCCCTGATCGTACCGATGCTGGTGAGCCCGTTCAACATCATTATCATGCGCACCTTCTTCCAGACCACGGTGCCCTTTGACCTGATCGAGGCGGCCACCATCGACGGCAGCGGGGAATACTCCACGCTCGCGCGCATCGTCCTGCCCATCATGAAGCCGGGCATCGCGACCATCGCCCTGCTGACCGCCCTCGCCTACTGGAACGAATGGTTCCTTTGCCTGCTGTACGTGACCAAACGCGAGCTGTACCCGCTTCAGTACCTGCTGATGGAGATGCAGCGCAACGCAGAGTTCCTGGCCCGCAACTCCTCCATGATCGGCGCGTCCGGCGCCGAGGCCATCCGGAGCCTGCCCAGCCAGACCATGCGCATGGCGGTCGTCGTATTCATCGTGCTGCCCATCGCCTGCGCCTACCCCTTCTTCCAGCGCTACGTGGTGGAGGGCCTCACCATCGGCTCCGTCAAAGGCTGACAAAGCACCCGGTAAGAACAGCGGCAGAGCGTCCGCTGCTTACATAAACAATAATGTATGGAGGTACATTTATGAAAAAGTTCTTCGCCCTGCTGCTGGCAGCGATGATGCTGCTGACCGTGCTCCCCGCGCTGGCGGATGCCCCCGTGGAAATCACCATGCTGCTGGAAGGCAGCAACGTGTCCGACGACGCTGCGGTGCTCGAAAAGCTGAACGCGTATCTGACCGAAAAGATCGGCGTCACCCTGAAGCCCACCTGGGGCACCTGGGGCAACTTCGATCAGCTGGCTCTGGACTATGTGAACAGCTCCAGCAACGAATACGACATCATCTTCACCTGCTCCTGGACCAGCAACGACTACGCCAAATTCGCCAAGAAGGACGCCTATGTTCACCTGCTCCTGGACCAGCAACGACTACGCCAAATTCGCCAAGAAGGACGCCTATGTTCGCCTGGACGATCCGGAAGACAACCTGCTGGCTGAATACGGCAAGGATCTGTACAACGTGCTGCCCGCGATGCTGATCGACGGCGCGAAGACCGAAGGCATCGACGGCGAACTGGGCATCTACGCCGTGCCCGGCTTCAAGGATATCGCCACCCTGAACACCTGGGACGTGAACGTGACCCTGCTCGAGAAATACGGCTATACCCTGGATGACGTGAAGAAGGCCGGCTTCTACGGCTGGGGCGACATCTTTGCCAAAGTCAAGGCGGGCGAGGAGAAAGACGGCGTGGTCTTCTATCCCTTCGTATTCGAAGGCCTCGTAGCCGAGCGCTGCGCCAATGTGACCCCCATCGTCACCGGCGACGCCAACAGCCTGCTGAGCTATTACATGAACGCTGAAGACGTATCCGCCGAAGGCCCCTACGGCAACAAGTTCCTCAACAAGTACGCCACCCCCGAATTCGAAAAGTTCGCCCGCCAGATGCGCGAATACTACCTGGCCGGCTACATCGATCCCGCCATCGCCATCGGCGAAACCGCGACCGATACCTGGCGCAATGCCCAGAACACCGCAAACTACCTGATCTCCTCCGAAGTTTCCCTCTACGGCTATGAGTTCACCACTTCCGAGCAGCGCGGCATCCAGGTCGCCTATGTGATGACCACCGATGCTCCCTACATCGACAACACCTCCGTCCAGGGCGCCATGATGGCGATCTCCGCCAACAGCGCGCATCCCGTGGAAGCGATGAAGTTCCTGAACCTGCTGAACACCGATCCCTATGTCATGACCCTGATGAACTACGGTGTGGAAGGCATCCACTACAACCTGAACGACGCGGGTGAAGTTGAGTTCACCG
>ONJE01000158.1 GCA_900318045.1 uncultured Eubacteriales bacterium | reverse complement strand
GACTGCGGGCCCATGGCCAGACGCTTGCCTTCCACGTCCGCCTTGCCCAGCATGTACACCGCTTCGCTGACCTCGCCGTCGAGCTCTGCAAACAGCTTCTCGCCGGAGGGGTTGAGCGCCAGCGTGAGATTGCCGCGGCGGTACACGAAGGGCCTGCCCTTTTCTGCGCACAGTACCTTCAGCTCGCCGTCGGCCTGCAGGTCTGCCTCGTCGTGGCGCAGCTTTAAGAGGGCGCGCACGGTGTTCAGCAGGGAATCCGGGTCGCCCTCCTGCGCCTCCACGGTTGGGGCGTCAGCCGATGGATCCACCGGCAGGTACAGCGCATCTGCGCAGCCCTCGGAGAAGCCCAGGTTCTTCCCGCCGTTCCACTGCATCGGCGTGCGGGAACCGGTGCGGAAATAGCCGCCCTCCTTGGTGGGGATATCCAGGTAGCGCATGCCGATCTCGTCGCCATAGTACAGGAAGGGCACGCCGGGCATCGTGAACAGGAAGGCATAGGCCAGCTTCAATTCATCCGTGTCCAACCGGTAACTGGGTCGGACGGTGTCGTGGTTGCAGGTGGGCATGGAGATGTAGCCCACGTCCTTGGTAGCCTCGTACCAGGGCAGGTACACGTCGAAATAGCGGTTGATATCCCGGTCCGGGGCATCCTTGCGGAAGAAGGTATTGTCCACAGGCTGGTCGTAATCCCGCAGCAATCTGGAATAGTGGGTATGCGGGTCGTTCAGTATGAAATCGGCGTCGAAGCCCGCGGGCAGGGACAGGTCGGGCCGGCCCCACTCGGCCACGATGGCGGCGTGGGGGTACTCCGCGTCCAGCATTTCACGCACATTTTTCCATATGGCGCAGGTGCCGGACTTCTGCTCGTCGTCGTACTTGACCAGCGACATGGCCATATCCACCCGGAAGCCGTCACAGCCGTGATCCAGCCAAAAGCGCATGACGTCCTTCATGGCCTCGCGGGTGGCAATGGCGTCGGGATGGGTCATGGGCAGCTGCCAGGGCTCCCTGGGCTTCAGGAAACCGTAGTTCAGCGCGGGCTGGCACTTGAAGAAATTGATGATGTAGGTGCCGGAGCGCTCAGCCTCGCCGGCGATGTAGGGCAGGTCGGCGCAACCGGCGAACCAACGGTCGGTCCATATGTAGCGATTGGAATAATCATTGGGCTGGCTGGCGCTCTGGCTGGCGCGGAACCAGGGATGCTCTTCGCTGGTGTGGCCGGGCACCAGGTCCAGCAACACGCGAATGCCCTTCTGATGGGCCACGTCGAACAACCGGTACAGGTCGTTGTTGGTGCCGTAGCGGGGCGCGACCTTTTTAAAATCGCGCACGTCGTAGCCAGCGTCGTGGAACGGCGAATCGAAGCAGGGGTTGATCCACAGGGCGTTGCAGCCCAGGGACAGGATGTAGTCCAGTTTCTCGATGATGCCGTTGATGTCGCCGATACCGTCCCGGTTGGTATCGTAAAACGATTGGGGGTAGATCTCGTAGAATACCGCGTCCTTCAGCCATTGGTTTGCCATGGTGTCGCACCCGCTTTCGTCGTTATTCCTCACCCGTCCCGTCAAAGGACGTTGTCGTCTTCCACTTTACCATGCCCGTGCAGGTCTGTCAATACTCACTCCAGGTGCTCCCGCCCCAGTCGGAAGGCCACGGAGCGCTTCAGGTACTCCAGGTACTCCATATCCCGGCACATGGCCTTGCCGGGGGTATCGGACAGCTTTGCCACGGCGCGCCCGTTCACGGTTTGCAGCTTAATGACGATGTTCAACGCCTTCTCACAGGTGTCGTTGGAGCAGAAGGTGCCGATGCCAAAGGACACCTTCACCCGATCCCGGAAGTAATCGTAGAGCGCCTGGGCCCGGTCGAAATCCAGGCTGTCGCTGAACAGCAGCATCTTCGTGCGGGGATCGACGCCATAGTGCTTGTAGTGGTCGATCATCTTCTCGCCCCAGGCGTAGGGATCGCCGCTGTCGTGGCGCACGCCGTTGAAGTTGTTGACCATGGCCCGGTTGAAATCCAGCAGGAACAGGTCGGTGGTCACGGTGTCCGTCAGCGCGGTGCCGTTGTCGCCCCGGTACTCGTCGTACCAGTCCTCCAGGGCGTGGTGGTTGGTGTAGGCCAGGGGGATCGAATCGATGCCCTGGTACATCTGCACGAACTCGTGGGCATAGGTGCCGATGGGCTTCAGGTTGTACTTTTTCGCCAGGTACACGTTGCTGGTGCCCATGCAGTTCTCGGTCTCGGTGGCGAAGCGGTGCACCACCTCGTCCTCCCACTGCCGGGACAGCCTGCGGCGGCAGCCGAATTCGGCAAAGGTAAAGGTGTATTTGCCGAACTGGAAGTCCCTGATCTTGGCGTCCAGGCGCTCCCGGGCCGAGGCCAGCAGCGTGTCGTAGTCGTAGCGCATGCGGAAGTAGACCTCGTTGACGATCTCCAGCAGGTAGATCTCAAACTGCATGGCGGAGAACAGCGGCCCCCTCACCACGATGCCCAGCTCGCCCTCCGGGGACAGCGTGGTCTCCACATAGTCCCGCAACGGCCGCCACAGGCGCAGGAATTCCACGTAGTCGTGCTTGATAAAGCGGATGGAGCGCAGGTAGTCCAGCTCCTCCGGCTTGAAGGTCAGCGTGCAGAGATGGTCGATCTGGGCGTTGATTTCGTCAAACATCTCCCGGGTGAACACCACGCCCTCGTTGCGGCAGCGGAAGTAATATTCGCCGTTCAGGTCGGTGTGCTTGTGGAAGATCACCTGGTCCATATTAAATTTGTAAAGGTCTGTGTCCAGCAGGGAGACGACAATGGGATCGAATTTCATCTACGGTTCCTCCTGTCTCGGAATATCATGGGATAGCATCGGCAAAACCTCCTGGGGCACCAGCGCACCCACCTCCCGCCACAGTGCGCGAATCTCGGAGAGCCGCTGCCGTACCGCCGTTGAGGAGACGCTGCGCAGCGCGTCGGGCGTCCCGACCACCTGTATGCAGTCCGCCAGCGTCGCAAGATAGGGGTCCTTGCGAATCATTTCGGCGCATTCGTCCGCGCCCCGGCTGGCGCAGACAAAGCCAAACTCCCGTGCGATTTCCGCCACGTGCCGCCAGCCGTGCTCCAGCTCCGGCAGCTTGTCGGACCCCACCAGCAGCGACGGCGCATAGCCCTCGTTTCGCAGGTGGCACAGCGTCTCGTAGGTACGGGGTTGAATCTCCGCCCGGATTTCCCAATCCGTCACTTCCATCCAGGGTCGGCTTGCCGCAGCACGGCGCAGCATCTCAAGGCGCTGCCGATCACTGTAGGCAAAGTCCTTGCCCTGCTCGTCATGGATGTAAACCGATTTCGAGGGCACGTACACCACGCCCTCGCGCCCGGTCTTCTCCATGGCGACACGGGCCACATCGAGGTGGGCGACGGTGGGCGGATTGAAGGCCCCGAAGAAAGCCAGCACCCGCTTCATGGCCGTTCCTCCGCCCCGAAGGGGTCGAGTATTTGGGGCATGCGCCGCTTGAACATGTTGCCCTGCTCCTTGGCGCGGATTGTCCCGTCAATTTCAGCATTGCCGCAGGTGCCCAGGCGAATATAGGCGTGGATGTCGGCATAGCGCAGGCCCAGCTTCTCCTCGTCGCTCTTGCCGGACAGCCCGTCGGTGGGTGTTTTTTCCACCAGGTCCCTGGGCAGCTCGGGCATGGTCAGGCCGACCTGCACCACCTCAACGCTGGTCAGGGCCCCCAACAGCGAAAAGTCGCAGGAGGTGTCGCCGTCCTTGGTGCAATAGCCCACGGTGGCCTCGGACAGGTTGCCGGTGCCCACCAGGCGCGCCCCCAGGGCCTGTACGATGTAGCGCAGGGTGGTCATGCGCAAGCGCGGCCCCACGTTGATGTCGCTCTCCCGGCTGTAGGGAATGGCGAACTCGCCTTCGGCGGCGGTGGTCTCCGCCTGGTCGGTGACGGCCTTCAGCGCCTCGTGCATGGGGCCGATATTGATCGTGCGGCTCTGGATGCCCAGGGCCTGGCAGACCCGGACGCTGTCGGAGATGTCCTTCTGCTCGCCGTCCGGCAGCATCACACCGTACACGTTTTCGGGTCCCAACGCCCTGGCGCACAGCGCCGCGCACACCGTGGAATCCTTGCCGCCGGATACGCCCAGCACCACCTTTGTAAAGCGCTGTTCCGCGGCCAACGCCCTGATCGCCGCGACCAGGCCGTCCCTCGCCTTTTCGGCGTCAAATGAATACTGATTCATAGCTCTTATCCTCTCTGAGTCATATTACGTCGATTTGGCAGCTGGCCATGGTCATGAGGGCCGCCTCGTGCTTCTCGGGGGTCACCCCCGCGCAGCAATCCCGGCGCACCGAAATGTCGGCCTCGGGGAAGGCTGCCTTCAGCAGCAGCGCGTTGGACACCACGCAGATGTCAGTGCACAGGCCGATCAGCTCGATCCCGATCTCCTTTTCGCCCTCCGAGAGCTGGTAGAGCAGCCCGAACAGGTTCATGCTGCCGAAGGTGGGCTTCTCAAGGCTGACGCAGCCTCCCAACAGCCTGGCCACCTCGGGGCGGATGCGCCATCCCTCGGTATTGCGGATGCAGTGGCGCACCGGCAGATACCGACCCTCCCGGGTGTCCAGGTAGTTTTCCTCGTGGGTATCCATCGTGGCGATAACCGTCTCCCCGGCTTCACGTGCCTGCCGGATCCGCTCGACCACCGCAGGCACGATGGCCCGGGCTTCGGCGGTGCCCAGGCTTCCGTCGATGAAGTCGTTCTGCATGTCCACGACGATCAAAAAGCGCTTACTCATGGTACTGCCCTCCTGTCCCATCACTCTGTCATTCGGTAGATTGCCGGCGGCCTGCCGCGCCTTCGGGGCGCCTCCGCACGGTCGGTCTGGGCGATACGGCCCGTCTCCTCATAGCGGTTCTGTATGGTCCTGCGGAAGTTGCTGCCGTCCACCGTCTTTTCCAGCACCGCCTCGTATACCGCCTGCAATTCCCCCAGCGTAAACGCCCGGGGATCGTTCAGGAAGTGAAAGGCGATGTCGGTATAGTCGATCTTGCCCCGCAGCCGCTGCACCCCGGTCTCGATGATCCTTCCGTGATCGAAGGCCAGGTCGCCGCCGATCAGCCGCAGCCCCTCCGAGTCCTCCAGGCACAGGCTGCCCCCCGCCAGCGAGACGTCGAAAAATCGCGACCCCGCGCCGTCCGCCGGCAGTATGGGCGCCAGCCGGGCCCAGGGCACCGCCGCCAGGTAGGCGATGGAGATCACCCTCCCCCGGGGATCCCGGTTCAGCTCGGTGAAGGTATAAAGCTGCTCCATGAACGCCTCCCGGATGGGCAGCACCTGGCGCAGCAGCTTCATGGCCGTGGCCCCGGCGGAATCCTCCCGCTCCACCAGCTTCCCCGGCAATGCCCAACACCCCTTGAAGGGCGGGCCGGTCCGCCGGGACAGGAGCAGGTTCAGGCGTCCTTGACGAACCGTCAGGATCAGGTTGTCCACCATGACGAACACCTGATCCTGAACCAGTACCTCGGCCATGCGCCCCGCCTCCTTTTTCGGTCATCTTGACTGTAATTGCATTATAGCAGCGGGACCGGCGGGTGTCAAGTGTTTTTGTCGTTTTGACTATAATTTATTATGCTTGTATCGGATGCGATGAATACGGCTTCTTCCGCTTGCCCACCCAGGAGGACCTCAGGGACTACGACATCATGGAAGCCTTTGTGGACACGCTGTCAGGCGCCGCGCAGGAACGCCTGGCCATCGCCATTTCCGGGCGCGGCGCATTTCGCCGCTTCAAAGACGAGGTGCGGCGGTTGGGGCTTGAAGCGCAGTGGTATGCCTGGCATGACGACGCCTACAGGCGAAAGGCCATTGAGTGGTGCGAGGAGAATGGGATTGAGTATGAATAAAGGGGATCGCGTGATTATAGAGCGAAGGCCCGCAGGCTTGCTGGCGGCAAGTCAAGGGACTTCAACGCCGGTATGGCGGAAAAGATGCCGCATGATTGTATAGGTTTAGGTTGAGATTAGTATGAGTATGAATAAAGTGGATCGCGTGATTATAGAGCGAATTCTCATATTATGATATCAATTAAAATGTGAAGGTCCTTCGCTTCGCTCAGGATGACAAGCCTCGTGGTGTCATCCTGAGCGAAGCGAAGGACCTTTCACTATGGAGATTATATCGCGCTATCCGATCCGCCGCGCCTCCATATAGTACCGCTTCTCCGTGGCCTCGCCCATCGAGAAGGTCTTGCGGGGCAGCACGCCGTGGCGGCGGATAGCGTCGAACAGCTCGCCCTTGTCGAAGGCCCGGGGCATCAGGCCCAGGGCGTCGGGGCGGTTGATGAGCCCCCGCAGGGCGGTCTCGCCGTGGATGTAGTCAATGCGGGCCTCGGGGTAGTTCCTCAGCCAGCCATCCAGGAAGGCCTGGAGGCGGGCCAGGGGATGGCCGGCGGATTTGAAGCGCCAGGTGCGGCCCGCGCCGTCGAAGGCGACCAGGTCGTCCCCCTCCCCCAGGTCCGCGCCCTCCGAGCGCAGGCGCTCGCAGTAAGCGTCCATCAGCGCCGCCGGGTCCACGCCGAACAGCGCCCGGTGAATGGGCTCGAACACCAGTGCCGGACAGGCCAGGTTGACCAGCTCCACCAGGGCATAGCGTGCCGGATGGTTCGCCCGCTCCCCGGGCGTCAGGGTATCCCGTATGTCCAGCCAGCACTGCCGCGCCGCCGCCAGCGAGTGGTTGCCGTCGCCCACGGCGTACAGCAGCCCGGCGGCCTTCTCATACAGCGCGCCGATGGCATCGAACACGTTTCGGGTGGCATCGCCCTCTACGGCCCAGCCCCGCAGGTGGCCGCCGCCAAGCATCAGCTCAAAGTCGTACAGCGGACGCAGGCCGTCCCGGCGCTTGAACAGCGGCTCGATCACTGTCTGGCCCGGGTCGTCGATCAGCATCATCACATGGGGCAGCTCCACCGGCGCGCCCGCGCGGATGCGGGCCCTGGGCGGCACCCGCTCCAGCACCGTGCCCTCGGTGGGCCGGATCAGGCTTGCCGATCCGGGGGTAAAGTCATACGCCTCCAGGTCCAGCGCCACCACCAGGCCCGGGCGCACCCCCGCCGGGGTCTGGCGCTCGACCAGCACAAAGCCATCCCTTACCGCCGTGGCCAGCGTGCCGTCCGCCAGGTATTCACGCATGTTCCTGTGGATGGCCGGTATGCGGGCCTCGCTGTCGCCCAGCCAGGCCTCCGGCAGGATCATCCGCAGCGTGGAGGGCGCGTCCCCCACCAGCGCGTCGGCTTTCTTCCAGTACTCCGGCTGGGCCGTAAACTGGTCGCAGGCCACCACCGCCCACTTTTCCAGGTCGATGCCATGCCGGGGCAACAGAATCTCAGCGGTATGCAGGGCGTTGTTCAATGGTTCATTCCTCATTTCAGATATTTCACCGCATAGATGCGGTTGTCGTACAGGCTCAGCGAATTCGCAATTCCCGTGGGGTCCAGCGGGTCCATGATCACAAATTCCCCGTGGACGGTGGCCACCACCAGCACGTCATGGAAGGCGCCGGTGTCATGCCGCTTCACGCGCACCACGGGATAGATCTCATGTTGCAGCAGGTATTCCAGGTTACGACTGACGCCCCATCCGGGCTGCCGCTCCACCAGGCTGACGCCCAGCACATCCGCCACCCTTTGCCAGTTAAGGTTGCCACTGGCATCGTAAGCATCGCACTGTGTGAGCCACGCATTCAGCGTGCCCGGATTCACCGCGCCTTCGATGGGGGTCGGGATCTGTTGCATCTCGATCAGCGACGCCAAACAGGTCACGCCGTCGCCCGACTGACCCAGGGTTCGCGTCGACGCGCCCATGCGCTCCGCGCTCCAGGCGGCGTCATTCTGGCAGAAGAACACCGGCATGCCGGGCAGCTCCCGCCGGGCCAGCACCACCGCGCCGTTTACCCTCAGCGCCGTGCTGTGGACAGTGAGGATCACAGTCGCCAGCAGCGTCGCCGTCACAAGCCAGACAACCAGCCTGCGGGCAAGCATTGCCCGCCGCCTGTAGGCCGGTCGCACCCAGGCGGTCTTCCTGAGGGTGGGCAGCCGGCCCGCCAGTGCGGTACGGAGGTGTGCAAACCGCGCCGGTTCCCGGCGGCCATAGGCCCGCCGACCCGGCGCGGCGGCATACCCCCTGTTGTTTTTCCAGGAAAGTATCATGTAATTGCCTGTCCTTTACGGCATCAGCAGCCGGGCGCGGAACACGGTATCCAGCGCCATCAGCTTGTCGCGCAACTGGGTGCTGGGCTTCTCATCCACATCCAGCACGGTATAGGCGTAGGCGCCCCGGGACTGGTTGACCATGTTCTCGATGTTCAGGCGCTCCCCGGAAATCACCTGGGTGATCGCCCCCAGCACGTTGGGCACATTCTTGTGCAGCACGGAGATACGGGGCGACGTGGGGCGTCCCAGGGCGCAGCTGGGATAGTTCACGCTACGGAGATACGGGGCGACGTGGGGCGTCCCAGGGCGCAGCTGGGATAGTTCACGCTGTTCACGATGGAGCCGTACTTGATGTAGTCGTTGATTTGCTTCGCCACCATGCGCACGCAGTTATCCTCGCTCTCGGGGGTGGAAGCACCCAAGTGGGGCGTGAGCACCACATTTCGCACGCCGATCAGCGCCTCCTCCGGGAAATCGGTGACGTACACGCGCAGCTGTCCCTGCACCAGCGCCTCTTTGACGTCGGCGACGTTCACCAGCGCTCCGCGGGCGAAATTCAGCAGCGCCGCGGTATTCTTCATCCTGGAGATGGCCCCGGCGTCAATCATGCCCCGGTTGCCGTCGGTCAGCGGCACATGCAGTGTGATGTAATCGCTCTTCTCGATAACCTCGTCCAGGCTCATGGCATGGCGCACCGACCGGGACAGCCTCCAGGCGTTGTCCACGGAGATATAGGGGTCATAGCCCAGCACGTCCATGCCCAAAGCCACGCCCGCATTGGCCACCTGCAGGCCGATGGCGCCCAGGCCGATGACGCCCAGGGTCTTGCCCGCCAGCTCCGGGCCGGCAAACTGCTTCTTGCCGGCTTCCACCTGCTTTTCAATGGTCTGCTCGCCGGGAGTCAGGCCCTTGCACCACTCGATGCCATCCGCGATCTTGCGGCTGGCCAGCAGCAGGCCCGCCAGCACCAGCTCCTTCACGGCATTGGCGTTGGCGCCGGGGGAGTTGAACACCACCACGCCATGCTCGGCCATCTTGTCCAGGGGGATATTGTTCACGCCCGCGCCCGCGCGGCCCACGCACAGCAGGTTTTCGTTGATCTCCATGTCGTGCATGCCGGCGCTGCGCACCATGATGGCGTCCGGGTTTTCCATCTCATAGGCCACGTTGTACTCGGTGTCGGGCAGTATGCCATGGTACACCGGCGAGATCGAATTCAGCTTTTGGATATTATACATTTTACTTGTTCTCCAGCTCAAATTTCTTCATGAAGTCCACCAGTGCCCGTACACCCTCGATGGGCATGGCGTTGTAGATGCTGGCCCGGATGCCGCCCACCAGGCGATGGCCCTTCAGGTTTACCAGGTCGCGGGCCGCGGCAGCCTTGACGAATTCGGCGTCCATCTCGGGGCTGGGGGTTGTGAAGGTGACGTTCATGCGGCTGCGGGAATCGGGCCGGGCGGTGGGGCGATAGAAGTCGCTGTCGTCCAGCGCGCCATAGAGCAGCTTCGCCTTTTCGATGTTCACCTTCTCGATGGCCTCCACGCCGCCCTGCTTCTTCAGCCACTTCATGCACAGGCCCGCCATGTAGATGGCGTAGGTGGGCGGGGTGTTCAGCATGCTGCCCTTTTCGTCCATGATCTTCCAGTCCATGATCTTGGGCGTGATGGGCATGGCGCGGCCAAGCAGGTCGCGGCGGACGATCACGATGGTCAGGCCCGCGGGGCCCACGTTCTTCTGGGCGCCGGCATAGATCACGCCGAAGCGGTTCACGTCATAGACCTCGCTGAGGATGTTGGAGGACATATCCGCCACAAGGGGCACCTTTCCGGTCTCGGGGAGCCTGGCGTAGCGGGTGCCGTAGATGGTGTTGTTGGTGGTGATATAGAAATAATCCGCGTCGGGATTGAACTTCGAGGCGTCCAGCTCGGGAATCCAGGCGTACTTGTCGTCCTTCGAGGACGCCACCACGTTCACCTTGCCGTACTTGCCGGCTTCCACCAGTGCGCCGTGGGCAAAATTGCCGCTGTCCACGTAGTCGGCCGTGCCGCTGCCGGTCATCAGGTTCATGGGGATGGCCGCGAACTGGCCCGTCGCGCCGCCCTGGAGGAACAGCACCGCATAGTCCTTGGAAATGTGCATCAGGTCCCGCAGGGTGGCCTCGGTCTCGTCAAAGATGGCCTGGTACTGTTTGGATCGGTGGCTCATCTCCATGACGTTCATGCCGGTGTCGCCATAGCACAGCATTTCCCGCGCCGCCTGTTCCAATACCTCCTGGGGCATGGTCGACGGACCGGGAGCAAAGTTATATACGCGCTTCATGGTCATACAGTCCCTTCCGGATTGTTTTTGCCCGACCCTATGCCAGGCTATCGTACTTTATTATAGTACCTTATTGTTGGGAATGAGGGAAAGGGGGGTTAACAAATACTGTTGGCTGAGCTGTAACAAGCCCCGTCCACCCGTTGCCAACGCCGTCAATACGTGCTATGATAAACCCGACGAACGAAGGAGGCGCGATGGCATGGCGGAGCGACAGGTAAAATCCAGGGCGCGGGTGTCGGACCACGGCGAGGTATTCACGGCCCAGCGGGAGGTGAACGCCATGCTGGACCTGGTGAAGCAGGAGACGGAGCGCATCGACAGCCGCTTCCTGGAGCCGGCCTGCGGCGACGGCAACTTCCTGGCAGAGATCCTGCGGCGCAAGCTGGCGGCGGTGAGGGCGCGCTACAGGAAGAGCCCCGCCGATTTTGAAAAATACGCGGTCGTGGCGGTGACCAGCATCTACGGCGTGGACATATTGCAGGACAACGTGGAGGCCTGCCGCGCGCGGCTGTTTGACATCTGGGACGAGGCCTATACCGCGCATTGCCGGGGCGAGTGCCGGGAGGATTGCCGGGACGCGGCGCGCTACATCCTCAGCCGCAACATACTCTGCGGCAACGCGCTGACGATGCGGCGGGTGGACGGCGAGGGCCGGGACACCGACGAACCCATCGTGTTCTCCGAGTGGAACATGGTGACCGGCAGCCTGATCAAGCGCCGGGACTACCGCCTGGACGCGCTGATGGGCGAGGTCAACAGCCCAAGGGCGGACGGCGGACAGCTGTCGATGTTCGACCCCGCCGGGAGCGCCGCCGACAGCCTGCAGCTCGACCCCGAGACGAAGGCCTGGATCCCCAAGCCTCTGAGGGAATACCCGCTGACGGCGTACTGGCGGGTGCAGGAAGGGTAAACAGCGTCAGGGGGAGCGTTATCCCGACCCACATACGATGAATCGGGATAACGCTCCCCCTGACGAGGTATGATTTTTCAATCGCAGGTATTACCAGATGACTTCGACGTCGTATCGGCACATCTTCCCATCCGAGGTGATGAGTGGCAGCTTTTCCGACAGGGCCTGGCAGATAATCAGGCGATCAAACGGGTCGCCGTGGTCCTTG
>ONJE01000168.1 GCA_900318045.1 uncultured Eubacteriales bacterium | reverse complement strand
GTCAGCTTCGCCGCCGGTTACGGAATAGTCAACGTTAATAGCACTGGTGGCCTCTACCCAGCCGCCGCCGCTTTCAATAACAATGTCACGCGGATAAGTGGTATTAGTCAACGGTTCACGCAGCATCGGATCCCGTTTTTCCAGTTCACTTTCCAGGAACGCCAGGCCGGAAGAAACGGCATTAGCGTCATAAGTCATGGTGTCGTAGGCCCCACGCATGGGCGCCACAGCTAAATTATAAGTTTTCTGAATAGCCATTATTTACCTCCGTTATACGCCCTGACGGGTAATGATAGTCAGTTCTGCACAGCCGCGCGCGTCAACGTCGCTGCTCCATTTTGCATTAGTCAGCGCTACACAGTTGCCGGTTTCATTGGACGCGCCAAAGTCACCGATCTCAGCGTCAGCCGGAGACGTGCCGCTAACAACAGCAGTACGAACGTACACAGTCGCGCCCACAGTAGGAGTACCCCATTTGCACTGTACAATAACGCCGCCGCGTTCCAGTACGTCACAGGGTTCCTTAGCAGAATAGAAACCAAAGTTCTGATAGGGATAAATGGTAGCGCTCTTTACTTTACGCATTGCAACGCCAGCAAAGTCAGCAGCTACGTTAGAAGCGCCAAACAACTGCACAGATCCGTCAGTGTTCTGAATAACAGGCGCGCCAAATTTTACATCTGCGGTTTCTTCTTTTACCGGACGGGTACGGGAAACCTCGTCACCGTGGCGGCTGATAGAACCGGGATAACCGTAGTTCATCGAAATACCAATAGTAGTTCCAGGCATGTTTTTACCTCCAAATTAACCTTTAAAATGCGGATTGCGTTTTCTGCAATTTTCGCCAAATTCAGCAAAATTCTGGGCCTTGCTGTCTGCCGCTTTACGTTTTGCAAAAGAAGCATAAGAAACCTTTTCGCCGCCCTTTACGCCTGCAGCGTCACGATAGGCTTTCGCCATAGCGTCTGCAGCTTTCTTGCGCTGGCCTGCCGGTAAAGAAGCAATGATAGGTTTCATCTTGGAAATGAATCTAACCATAGAATCCTTTACCTTTACTTCTTCTTTTTCTTCTACTTCTTCCGGAAGTTCGTCTTTTTCTTCGACTTCTTCCTCCTCGTCGATTTCCTCAGGTTCAACGGTTACGGATTCTTCGTCCGGTTCGTCTTCCGTTTTCTTTTCTTTGAGTTCTTCGACAAGTTCATCCAGCGCGCCAATTTCATCGTCTTCATGTTCCGGCTCGCGCTTTTCGGCAGCTAAGATTTTATCAATCTTTTCCGCCAACGCATCCACTTTAGCTTCCAGTGCTGCGTATTTTTCGTCCGACTTTTCAACCTTTTCGCCGGGCGCTTCGTCCTCGGTTTTTTCGGCGCAGCCTTTCATGGCGTCCATAGCTTCCAAAACTTCAGACGGTTCCGCATCCCCGGCCGGCAGCGCCACGTTCACATTCGTGCTGCCGCCCGCGTTCTCGGCTTCGGTATCGGCCACGATCTCGGTCTGGCCCGCGTCGTCCATGTGGACGACCACGGCGGACTGATCCTCGCTGATCTCGCTGACCGAGATGACCACGGATACGGGGATACGCGGCTCGATCTCGTTGCCGGCCACGTCATAGAAGGCGATGTCCACCAGCTGCACGCGGCGCACCTTCACGAAGTCGTCCGCGACGCTCTCGCGGATGCTGGAAAGCGCGTCGGCGTCCCACACGCGGCGCACTTCCATGGTCGTGCCCTCGGGGAAGGCGCCCTCATCCGCCGTCACGGTCACTTTGACGCCGGAAGCGCGGGCGCTGAAGGTCGCCGCCGGGAAGGCGACCGCCGGTGCTTCGGCTTCGGGCGCCCCGGTCGGCTCGGCGGCAGGGGTTTCCTCAGGCTCAAGGTCGGTCTGGGACTGGGATTCGTCCGTCGTTGCATCGTCGGTTTCGTCCCCGGGATTTTCGACGGGCTCGTCCGTCTGCGCGTCCCCGGGTATGGACACCTCTTCCTGCCCGTCCTCGGGCGCGTCGGTGGCCTCGGGGTCATCTGTCGCCTCGGGCGCGTCGGTGGCCCCGGGTACGGCTTCCGATTCGGGCGCAGCATCGGTCCCGGTCCCGGTCTCTGTCTCGGGCGCAACCGTGGCGTCCGGTTCGGTCCCGGTCTCTGTCCCGGGCGCAGCATCGGTCCCGGTCTCTGTCCCGGGCGCAGCATCGGTCTCGGTCCCGGTCTCTGTCTCTGGCGCTGCATCGGTCTCGGTCCCGGTCTCTGTCTCGGTTTCCGGCTCGCCGACGGGCTCAACGACCGCATCCGGATCGGTTTCCGGCTCGCCAAGGGACTCAATGACCGCATCCGGATCGGTTTCCGGCTCGCCAAGGGACTCAATGACCGCATCCGGATCGGTTTCAGGCTCGCCGATGGGCTCGATGGCCGCATCCGGATCGGTTTCGGTTTCTTCTATTGTAGTGTCAATATTGTCCGTTTCGGTTGTGGTTTCTGGCTCGGACCCGGCCTCGGTGGCCGTCTCCGGTTCAGTGGCAGTCTCGGGCTCCGCGTCCGGCTCGGACCCGGCTTCTTCTATAATATTGTCCGTATCGGTCGTGGTTTCAGGCCCGGCATCGATGGCCGTCTCCGGTTCAGCGGCAGTCTCGGGCTCCGCGACCGGCTCGGACCCGGCTTCTTCTGTATTCTGGTCCGTTTCACCCTCAACTTCGGTTTTATCCTCCGGTTCGGCGGCGGGCGCCTGCTCGATCGGCTCGGAGACGGGGTCCGGGAGCTGCTCGATCGCCAATTCGCCCTCGCTCAGCTGACCCAGGTCGATGTCCCCGCCCAGGTCCAGCGACATGTCGTCGCCCGTGTCCTGCGCCGGTATGCCGACCTCGGTCTGCGCCTGTCCGTCGGTCGCCCTGCCGTTCAGCAGCGCGATGGTATAGGTCTCATTCTCGGTGAACACGGCGAACTCGATCCCGGCGAAATTCTGCTTCGCGGTGATCTGGTAGTCGCCTTCAAGCTTTTCGATGTCAAGGACCTGTCCCTCGTCGCCATAGTGCTCCACCGCGCCCACGTTCACAACGTTCCTGGCGCTGATGGGCAGGCCGGCCCACGCCAGCAGCGCGCTCAGCCGTATATTGACCGGCTGGCGCTCGAAATCGCAGGTGAATATGGCGTCGAAGGGCGAGGGGTTTTCAGACAGGGTTTGGGCCGCTTTCGCCACGTCCTCCAGCGTCAGGGTGGGGTCGTTGAGCAGCCGGATGGCGAATACGACATCCTGCACGTAGACCAGCAGCTTCGCCTCGGCAAACAGGGGCTTGAGGCAGATGAGGAAGTCGTCCTCCACCGCGACGATGGACACAAAGCGGGACATGTCGATGGTGGGGTCCAGCTCGTTGGGCAACAGGGAGACGTTTTGTACCAGTTTCATATCCCTGACGGGCAGGTTCATCTGCTTCACAAGGTCGCTGAGCAGCAGCCTGGTCTCGCCGTTCAGCTGCAGGACATAGGTATTTTCATCTCCCGCCCCGTTGGACGCGAGCTCGTGGGTCAGCGACAGGTCGCCGATCTGGTCGAGGTCGTCGCTGCCGTCATCCGCCAGCGGAATGTCCAGCTCCAAATCGCCGGAATTCAGGGCGTCGCCACCGTTGGGTTCGAGGTTGATATCCAGGATTTCAGCCGACGCCAGCGTGTTTTGGGTAAAGCTGAGGTCGTCAGCCACGAAGCCAAGGGTGTTGGACAACAGGCTGATGGCCATAATCAGGCAAAACAGCCGCTTCGCAAACCGCCTGTTGAACCACTCCGGCCGCGCGTCGCGCGAAGGCCGCCCCGCGCCCTGTGGCGCAAAGTTCATATTAGCATTTCGATAATCTTTCATAAAGCCCGCCTCCGAAGAACAGAGAACTTTTTTATACGGCAAACTCCGCCTGCACCATTTTATCGGCAGCCGGAAACCGAGTATTTCTTTTTTTCAGCCTCCCGCCGCCCGGAGCGCCTTTGGCGCGGGCGGGGGCGGCCCTGTGGGGATTTGGTACAAATCGCCTGTTTTCAACGATTCTACCACTCCATGTATATTATAGCACGGCAAGGGTACGAAAGTCCATACGTGCCAACAAATAAATCGTTATCGGACATAGTTTTTTTACATCCAAGTCGCAAAACCGAACCCATGTCCGGGCATCAATCCCGCCTGAACAGGTCGCGGGTGTAGACCTTCTCCTTCACGTCGTCCAGGGCAGCTTCGTAGCGGTTGGCGATGATGCAGCCGCACATCTCCTTGAAGCGCTCGAGATCGTTGACCACCAGGGAGCCGAAGAAGGTCGCGCCGTCTTCCAGCGACGGCTCGTAGATCACCACCGTGGCTCCCTTGGCCTTGATGCGCTTCATGACGCCCTGTATCGAGGATTGGCGGAAGTTGTCGCTGCCCGCCTTCATGATCAGCCGGTAAACGCCGACCACCGCTTCCCGCTGTGCGCGCTCCTTCGCCGCCGAGTAGCCCTCGCTGTTCAAGTAGGTCCCGGCGATCTCCAGCACCCGGTCGGCGATGAAATCCTTGCGGGTGCGATTGGACTCCACGATGGCGTGGATCAGGTTCTCCGGCACGTCCCGGTAGTTCGCCAGCAGCTGCTTGGTATCCTTGGGCAGGCAATAGCCGCCGTAGCCGAAGGAGGGGTTGTTGTAGTAGTCCCCCACCCGGGGATCGAGGCACACGCCCTTGATGATCGGCGCGGTTTGCAGGCCCTTGACCTCGGCATAGGTGTCCAGCTCGTTGAAATAGCTGACCCGCAGGGCCAGGTAGGTGTTCACGAACAGCTTGGTGGCCTCGGCCTCGGTGGTGCCCATGAACAGGGTCGGGATGTCGCCCTTGACAGCCCCCTGTTGCAGCAGCGCGGCGAACTGCGCCGCCGCGGGCCGGTTAGCCTCGTCCGTGCCCACGATGATGCGGCTGGGGTACAGGTTGTCGTAGAGGGCCTTTGATTCCCGCAGGAACTCCGGGCTGAAGATGATGTTGTCCATGCCCAGCTTCCTGCGGATGGCGGCGGTATAGCCCACGGGCACCGTGGACTTGATCACCACCGTGGGCCTGGCCGCGAGATTCGCTGTAACCTGCTTGACCAGAGACAGCACCGCCTCCACCGCGGAGCAGTCGAAGAAGTTGGTCTTCGGGTCGTAATTCGTCGGCGTCGCCACGATGATGAAGTCCGCGTTGGCATAGGCGGCGGCCCCGTCCAGCGTGGCGGCGAGGCTCAGGCCCCGGGCCTCGTGCTCAGCCAGGAATGCCTCTATGTATTCGTCGCGGATCGGGCTTTCCCATGCGTTCAGCTTCTCCACCTTCTCCGGCGCGACATCCACGGCGGTCACGTCGTTGTGCTGGGCGAGCAGCACCGCCAGGGACAGGCCCACGTAGCCGGTCCCGGCCACGGCGATGCGCTTTGGCCCAACCGCAGGGGGCGTTGCCGCGTCGTCCACGATGACTTCAGCGGGGGCAAAGCCCAGCGCGCCCGACAGGGCGAGCAGTTGGTCCACGGAGGGACTGTAATCCCCCGACTCCAGCCGCGAGAGCAGCGAGCGATTGATGCCCGTCTGCGCCGACAGCGTCGCCTGGGACAGCTTCAGCGCCTTCCTGCGGCGTGCCACCGTTTCGGCCAGCCGTTCGTTCGACAGATGTTTCATGGGTTTCCCTCCGTTCATAAATGTTACTTTCAGCGTCAATTGCATATGCTGTCACCAGCTATTATACCATATCCGCCGGCATTTGGCAAGGGGGTACGGAGGGTTATGTTGCTTTCAGCGGCATAAAAAGCGTTAGAGTGTGTTTCTAAATGCAGGGAGATGCAATTTCAAGTGGATTTGCCTGCATTTCAAGGCAATTTTCCGCAGGCTTAGTGGGGCTAAGTCAAGGGAA
>ONJE01000403.1 GCA_900318045.1 uncultured Eubacteriales bacterium | reverse complement strand
CCAAGGCGAAGGCCCGCAGGCTTGCTGGCGGCAAGTCAAGGGACTTCAACGCCGGTATGGCGGAAAAGTCGCCGCAGGATTGTATAGGTTTAGGTTGAGTTTAGTATTACATTATGGTCGGCGCTTGTTGCAGCGCCTGCGCGTCCAACGCCTGCAAAAGGAAGGATATAATACAAATGCTGATCGGAAACGAGTCGCTGGATCTTCGCCTTACGCTGGTGGAGAGCGCCCAGTGCTTCCACTGGGTGGAACGGGACGGGCGCTTTGGGGCGGTGGTGGACGGCGCGCCCGTCTGGTTGTGGCGGGACGGCGCGGGCCTGCACAAAGAGGGGGATTGCGCGCCCGGGGTCTTGAGACGGTACCTCGACCTGGACCGGGACTACGCCGCTATTGCCGCCGAGTATGCCCACATCCCCGCTGCCCGGGAGGCCATCGGGCTTTTTCCCGGCCTGCGGGTGCTGAACCAGCCGGCATGGGAGGCGCTGATCGCCTTCATACTGTCCGCCAACAACAATGTCACCCGGATTCGCGGACTGGTGCGAGCGTTGCGGGAGCATTGCGGGGAACGCTTTGACGGTGGCCTGTACGCCTTCCCGACGCCTGAACGCCTGGCCGATTGCGGGGAGGACGAGTTGCGGGCGCTGAAGGTGGGCTACCGTGCGCCGTTCCTGATCGATACCGCCCGGCGTGTGCGGGACGGCTTTCCGCTGGAGGCGCTGCGGAACATGCCCTACGGAGAGGCCCATCAGCTGTTGACGACCCTGCCTGGCGTGGGGGACAAGGTGGCCGATTGTGTGCTGCTTTTTGGCTGCGGCCATGCCGAGGCCTTTCCTGTGGACGTGTGGGTGGCGCGGCTGCTGGCGGATTGGTTCGGCCTGACTTGCAAGAGCCGTTCTGCCATGGCAAAAGAGGCCCGCGCACGGCTGGGCATACATGCGGGGCTCATGCAGCAATTCCTGTTCCATGCTGCCCGGGTGGGGGCGATGGCCCTGGGAGATTAAAGGTATCATATGTGCTTGTGAATATTTTTTGACAAAGACGAGACGAAATCTTGCGCCACAGGCTTGCAATCCAAGACGATGCCGTCTATAATGGAAGAGTGCACATAGCTCCCGCCCCGTGCGTTCCGGCAAAGGGCGGAGCTGTAGCATCGAATGACTTGAATTGAAAGGGTGGTTGGTTTTGGAGCAGACGATGGAAAACGAGGCCTCCGTTAAAAATGGCGTAGCCAGAATGGTACTGTCGGTGATTGTAATCGCCATTGAGGTCATCTTTATCATACTGCTGCTGACGAAATTGAGCCGGTATGCGGTCTGGATCGATGCTCTGTTGCGGGTGGCATCCGTGTTGCTGGTGCTGTTCCTGTACAACAAGCCGGGAACCAGCAGCATGAAGATGCCCTGGGTCATACTGATTCTCGTAGCGCCAATCCTTGGCACGGGCCTTTACCTGATCGTTGGCCTGAACGGCGGCACCAAGACCATGCGCCAGCGCTATAAGGAAATAGATGCGGAGCTGATGCCTCTGTTGAAGAAGGGGGAGGCGGGTCAGGCGGCTGAGGCTGCGGAGAAAGCCCTGGCCGCCCAAAGCGAGCACTGGGCGACGCTCTCCGATTACCTGTCGCGCCACATGGGGTACCCCCTGTATGAGAACACGGACATCGTGTACTATGACGACGCGACCAAAGGCCTTGAAGCCCAAAAGGCGGACCTGCGCAAGGCGGAGCACTTTATCTTCATGGAGTACCACGCCATCGAGGACAAGGAATCCTGGCATGGCCTTCAGGAGATCCTGGAGGAGCGCGTGCGCGCGGGCGTCGAGGTGCGGGTGTTCTATGACGACATGGGCTCCATTGGCTTCATCAACATGGATTTCATACAGCGCCTGGAGAAGGTCGGGATCAAGTGCCGGGTGTTCAATCCGTTCAAGCCGGGCTTGAACGTGTTCCTGAACAACCGGGATCACCGGAAGATCACCGTTATCGATGGCAAGGTCGGCTTTACCGGCGGTTACAACATTGCCAACGAGTACTTCAACCTGACCCACCCCTTCGGCATGTGGAAGGACACCGGCGTCCGGCTGGAGGGCGACGCGGTGCGCAGCCTGACGGTCACGTTCCTGGAAAACTGGAACGCGGCGGATTTCGGCGGCAACCGGTACGACCTGAATTTCAGCAAGTACCTGCCCGGGATTCCCTATACTGCCCGGGAGCATGCCTTCGTGCAGCCCTATGCCGACAGCCCTCTGGATGAAGAGCGCGTGGGCGAGGAGGTGTACATCAGCCTCGCCAACAAGGCCAATCGATACTGCTGGTTTATTACGCCCTATCTGATTCTCTCAGACGAGATGATACACGCGCTTGGGCTGGCTGCAAAGCGTGGCGTGGATGTCCGGGTGATCACGCCGGGCATCCCCGACAAGAAGATGGTTTTCGAGGTTACACGCTCCTACTACCACGGCCTGACGCTGAATGGCGTGCGGGTATTCGAGTGGTCCCCCGGCTTC
>ONJE01000115.1 GCA_900318045.1 uncultured Eubacteriales bacterium | reverse complement strand
CGGCGGCGACTGCTCCGACTGCGGCGATTGCGGCGACTGCGCCGCCAGCGCCTTCCAAAACCTTCCCCAATAAACAGGCAACATGTCGCCAGGTCCGATGACCCCCAATGTAAAATCTCCGTCTCCCCCTTGCCGGATGGGCATGTGTGTGTTATAATCACCTTTGCGTGATTAATCCGATGCCGGCTCCGCCGGAGGGCCGACAGTCCGATTAGAGTGAGGTGAAAACCATGAAGGAGAACATCCATCCGAATTACGGCAAGGCAGTGGTCCGCTGCGTCTGTGGCGAGACCTTCGAGACCGGTTCCGTGAAGAAGGAAATGCGCGTTGATATCTGCTCAAAGTGCCATCCCTTCTACACCGGCAAGCAGAAGCTGGTTGACACCGGCGGACGCGTGGATCGCTTCAAGAAGCGCTACGGCATGTAGGCAAACGAGCATCGGCAGGACTGTGGTCCTTGCCGGTGCTTTTGCAGTATATGCGCGTGGTTCCCAAAGGAAATTCCGCACAATACGGCGGCACGCCTGGCGGTACCTTTTCCGCCATTCGCATCCTGCAAATTTCTTGACTTACCGCCAGTAAGCCTGCGAAATCTGCAGGCGCGACTGACGAAAAATATACTCGCCAGCCGACCACCTTAATTATGCGGTATTTCCCTAAAACAGGATCGGCTTCGCGCCGATCCTGTTTTATTTCAACCATAAGGTGACCGCCATGCCAAACAACGATAATCTTTCCGTCCACACCACCCCCGTCGCCGAGGGCGTGCGCATACAGGTGGGCAACGCCACGGCCTTCGCCGTCCGCCAGGACAGCAAGGACGTGGCCCTGCGCCTGCGCCGTGAATACCACCCCGCCCGGGACGCCATGGAGCGCATCCCCTTCCTCCGGGGCATCGTGCGGCTGATCACCAGCGTCGCGGACTTCCTGGACGGCGTGTCGGAGTCGGCCCAGCTGATGCCCCAGCAGATCGTGAAGGGCACCCGCTTCGAACAGCGCTTCGCCACGCTCTTCCGCATCCACCCCACCAGCCTGGTGGCCTCGCTCAGCATATTGGCCGTGCTGTTCCTCATCGGCGGGCTGGTCATCGCCGGCCCCTGGGCGCTGGTGAAATTCGTGCTGCCGCGCTACGAGCTGTCCCGCGAAGCCATCAACGCCATCGCCTGCGCCACCCGGGTGCTGGCCATGCTGTTGTGCGCGCTGCTGGTGCCCCGCCTGCGGGTGGTGGACCGCTTCGCCATGTACCGCGGGGCCATCAACCGGGTGCTGAACGCCGCCCCCGGGGATGATGGCCTCGTCACCCAGCAGGCCGCCGAGAAGGCCTCCTTCCTCTCCCGCCGCTCCAACGCCGCCTTCATACTGACCGTGCTGATCCTGTCGGTGATCGCCTTCGCCCTGATCCGCACCTTCACCCTGCCGATACAGCTGCTGGTGCGGGTGCTGACGGTGCTGGCCATCGCCGCGGTGCTCAACGAGCCCATCCGCGCCCTGGAGCGGGCGAAGGCCACCCCCCTCGTCAATGCCCTGCTGGGCCCCCAGCTGCTGCTGGAGCGCTGCCTCACCCGCCGCCCCCATGCCCAAATGGTAGAGGTGGCCGTCTATGCGTACAACGCGGCGAAGGAGAACGACAGGGAGAGGGAGTAGTGGTTAGTGGTTAGTGGTTAGTGATTAGTGGTTAGTGGCCGCATCCAAAAGCCTTCCCCCTTGGGGAAGGTGGATTGCCGCGAAGCGGCAAGACGGATGAGGTCCTTGGTAGCTGGCTTCGCGCCTTTATCATAACAGAGATGCAAAGCATGATGTCGGGGGGCCTCAGACGCTGAGGCGTAGCGTTAAGGACCTGTACGAAATGGATGCCACATCTCCCCGCCAAATCAGGTTTTGTATGCGACAGCAACAGTTACGATAAGTGGATCGGGTAACATCCAAAACCTCCGCCGTTCCCCCTGAATCAAACAAATCCCGAAGGGATTTGCACCACTCCTAATCCCTAATCCCTAATCCCTAATCCCTATTCCCTAATCCCTAATCCCTACCCCCCCACCCCCAATACTCAACAGCAAGGATGACCCCCACATGACTATCACCGAATGGCTGACCCACGCCCGGGAGCGCCTGGCCCAAACCGGTTGCCCGGACCCGGACGTGGACGCCCGCTGGATCGCCGAGGACGCCCTGGGCATGACCCGGCAGGATATGGTATTTGAAGGCGACCGTGCCATCCCCCGGGCGCAGCTGTACACGCTGGAATCGATGCTGGACCGCCGCGCGGCGGGCGAGCCGGTGCAGTACATCCTCGGCAGCGCCGACTTCATGGGCCTGCGCTTCCGGGTGGATCACGGCGTGCTGATCCCCCGCCAGGACACCGAGACCCTGGTGGAAGCCGCCCTGATCGAGCTGCGCCAGCGCCCCGGCCACCCGACCCTGCTGGACCTGTGCTGCGGCAGCGGCTGCGTGGGCCTGAGCCTGGCCTCGCTGGCCCCCCACACCCATGTCACCCTCGCCGACATCAGCCCCGAGGCGCTGGAGATCGCGAAGGCCAACCAGAAAGCCCTGGAGGTGCGCGCCGAGCTCAAGCAGGGCGACCTGTTCAACGCCGTGGGCCGGGAGCGCTTCGACGTCATCACCGCCAACCCGCCCTACATTCCCAGCGGCGAGCTGCCCGCCCTCCAGCGCGAGGTGCGCTTCGAGCCCGCCCTTGCCCTGGACGGCGGCGAAGACGGCCTGGACTTCTACCGCCGCATTGCCGAAGGGGCTGGCGACCACCTGAACCCCGGCGGCGCCATCTTCCTGGAAGTCGGCATCAACGAGGGCCCCGCCGTGCTCGCGCTGCTCAAGGAGCACCTGCCCTGCGTCCAGGCCGGCACGCTGAAGGACCTCTGCGGCGTGGATAGGGTGGTTTTCGCGAAGACGAGAAATGAGGAATGACTGAATGGCAACATCCTACAACGAACAACAGCGCATCGCGGCGCAGCTGGAGGCCATCCAGGGCCGGTTTGAGGAGCTTTCCATACGCATCACCCTCCCGGAGGTCATCGCGGACACGGCGCTGTTCACATCCCTGATGCGCCAGCACAGCGAGCTGAGCGAGCTGAACGACGTGGCCGTGGCCTACAGGAAGCTGCTGGACGACATCGAGGGCGCGAAGGAGATGCTCGCCGACCCGGACATGGCCGAGCTGGCCCGGGAGGAGCTGGCCGAGCTGGAGCCTCGCCTCGACGAGGCCACGCAGCAAGCCCGCATCGCCCTGCTGCCCAAGGACCCGGACGACTACAAGAACGCCGTGCTGGAGGTCCGCGCCGGGGCCGGCGGCGACGAGGCCGGCCTGTTCGGGGCGCAATTGTTGCGCATGTACAGCCACTATGCCGACAGCCAGGGCTGGAAGGTGGAGATGATCGAGGACGGCTCCACCGAGCTGGGCGGCCTGAAGGAATCCGTGGTGCTGATCTCCGGCAAAAACGTGTTCCAGAAGCTGAAGTTCGAATCCGGCGTCCACCGGGTCCAACGGGTGCCCGTCACCGAATCCTCCGGCCGCATCCACACCTCCACCGCCACGGTGGCCGTGCTGCCCGAGGCCGAGGACGTGGAGGTGGAGATCAACCCGAACGACCTGCGCATCGACACCTACCGCGCCTCCGGCGCGGGCGGCCAGCACGTCAACCGCACCGACTCCGCCGTGCGCATCACCCACATCCCCACCGGCCTGGTGGTCACCAGCCAGGACCAGCGCAGCCAGATCCAGAACCGGGAAAAGGCCATGCGCGTGCTCAAATCCCGCCTCTACGACCTCCAGCGCGAGCAGCAGCAGGGCGAATACGCCGACAGGCGCCGCACCCAGGTGGGCACCGGCGACCGCAGCGAGCGCATCCGCACCTACAACTTCCCCCAGGGCCGCGTCACCGACCACCGCATCGGCCTGACCCTCTACAAGATCGACGAGATCATGGAGGGCCACCTCGACGAGATCATCGACGCCCTGACCCTGGCCGAACAGACCGCCCTGCTGAATGAGCAGGGGTAACTAAGAAGTTGAGTGGCTAGTGGCTAGTGGCTGGTGGCTAGTGGCTGGTGGCTGGTGGCTGGTGGCTAGTGGCTAGTGAAGGAGGAAATCCTTCCGGATTTCTTTTGATTCAAAGGTCAGGAAGCGTTGAAACCTCTGCCGTTTCCCTTTAATCAAACAAATCCCGAAGGGATTTGCACCACCACTAGCCACTAGCCACTAATCACTAATCACTCAATTCTGATATATCGAGCACAGCTCGATATATCAGAATTGATCTCTCCACCAAACCACCACCCACGGAGGTACACGCCATGCCCATCACCGTCCGCCCTGCCACCCCGTCCGACATCCCCGCCCTCATGTCCCTGCTCATCCAGGTGAACATGGTGCACCACAACGGCCGCCCGGACCTGTTCAAGGGGCCCACCACCAAGTACACCGCCGACGAGCTGGCGGCCATACTCTGCAGCGAGGAAACCCCGGTGTTCGTCGCCACCGACGAGACAGGCGCCGTGCTGGGCCACGGCTTCTGCGTGATGCAGCACGCCGGCGGCCGGCTGATGGAGGAACACGACACCCTCTACATCGACGACATCTGCGTGGACGAAGCCGCCCGTGGCCTGGGCGTGGGCCGCGCCCTCTATGCCCACATCCTCGCCCACGCCCGCCAAAAGGGCTGCTACAACGTCACCCTCAACGTCTGGACCTGCAACCCCGGCGCGATGCAATTCTACGAAAAGCTGGGCCTGGAGCCGTACAGGGTCGGGATGGAAATGATCTTATAAAACAACCGACCTGCCCAAGGCAGGTCGTCCATTCCCCTATTCTCCCGTCGCAAACAGGTTTTCGTAATCCTGGAGTTCGTGATAGATGCCGTCGATCCAAACGGTGTCGCCCTCGACGCGGCAGAGGCACAGGTACCGGGTTCCGTCTATCCGCTTCTTGCGATAGCCGAACCCCCGCAGCGCCCGATCGACGCACAGCGGCGCGGTCTCCGGGTGGTCGGCCAACACGTCGATGGCCCGCCCCAGGGCCTCCCACAGGCGCAACGCGGCATCAGGATTGCACAGATCATTCGCGATATAGCCGATGTGTCCCCGGAAGTGTGCCAGCGCCCGATCGGTCAGCTCAACGCGGTAGTAAGCCATAATCCGCCATCACCCCGTCGATTGCTTCCCGGGCGGGGCGATGCTTGCCCTCCCCCGCCTGCTGCCGCGACAGCGCCAAATCCTCCAAAAGCTGCGCCCGGCTCATCGGCCGCTCGGGCGAAACCCCGCCGGACGCAAGCGCCTGGATATAGTTGGATGCGGATTCGTAATCCGCCTCGGACAGCCCGCGCAGCATGTCCACCGCCTTGTCGAATGGTATCATCCGGGCGCCTCCTTCCCTCTGTCTCTATTTTACCACACCCAACCGACTTTCGCAACCATTCAAAGGAGCCACACACCTTGCAAACCGAACTTCTCCCCGTCACCCCCGAATCCCTCGCCCGTGCCGGTTCGCTGATCCGCGCGGGCGCGCTGGTGGCCTTCCCCACGGAGACGGTCTACGGCCTGGGGGCGAACGCGCTGGACGCGGACGCCGTCGGGCGCATCTTCGCGGCGAAGGGCCGCCCGGGCGACAACCCGCTGATCGTGCACATCAGCGCCCCGGACCAGCTGCCCCCGCTGATTGCCTCGGACCCCTCCCCGGCGGCGAAGGCCCTGATGGCCGCCTGCTGGCCGGGCCCGATGACGCTGATCTTCCCGAAGTCCCCCGCCGTGCCCGAGGCGGTCACCGCGGGGCTTTCCACCGTGGCGGTGCGCTACCCCGGCCACCCGTCGGCGCGGGCCCTGATCGACGCCGCCCGCAGGCCCATCGCGGCCCCCAGCGCCAACCGCTCCGGCCGCCCCAGCCCCACCACCGCCCGGCACGTCATGGAGGACATGGAGGGCCGCATCCCGCTGATCCTGGACGGCGGCCCCTGCGCCGTGGGGCTTGAATCGACGGTCATCGACGTCACCGGCGACACCCCCCGGGTGCTGCGCCCCGGCGGGGTCACCCCCGAGCGCATCGCCGAGATCTGCGGCGGCGTGGCGGTAGACGACGCCGTGCTGCGCCCCCTCAAGGCGGGCGAGAGGCCCCGCAGCCCCGGCATGAAGTACCGCCATTACGCCCCCACCGGCGCGCTGACCATCGTGCGGGGCGAACCGGACGCCGTCATCGACCGCATCCGCCGCCTGTACGACGACGCCCTGGAGGCCGGCAGCCGCCCCCTGATCCTCGCCCTGGAGGGCCATATCCCCGCCTACGGCGACCGCCGCGCCCTGTCCCTGGGCCCCGACGCCGCCGCCATGGCCCACGCCATATTCGCCCGCCTGCGCGACGCCGACGCCCTGAACGCCGACGCCATCTTCTCCGAGGCCACCGACGCCACCGGCGTCGGCCTCGCCGTGATGAACCGCCTGGAAAGGGCCGCGGGGTTTCATGTGGTGGAAGTGTGAATTCTGAATTGGCGGGGAGATGTGGGAACAGGGATTAGGGATTAGGGATTAGGGATTAGAAATAGCGGCTGGCACATCCAAAAGCCTCCCCCTTTTACCCTTCCATAACCTCCCATCCCGCCGCTTATGCTATAATATCCACATTCGTCTGAAAGGAGATACGAATATGTCCAAAAACGCAATCCGCATACTGTGCGCCGCGCTGGCGCTGATACTGGTCCTGTGCGCCGCGGCGCTGGCCGAGAGCGAGACCAAGACCTACACGACCTATGAGCAGCTGGACGCCCTGAAGCACACCGTCTACGAGGAAACCTGGATCTACCCCATCGTGAACGGCGTTCCCGGCTCCGGCAAGCCCGGCGGGGACAACGTCTATGAGGAGCCCCACGCCTTCGTCAACGGCGTGTGCGTCAAGTGCGGCTACGCCGCCGAGACCTTCACCAACGCCATGGGCGTGGTGCTGGCCAAGGGCATGCCCGCCGCCGACGCGCTGAAGCAGGTCTTCGCGGCCATGCCCGCGAACGCCAACATGAAAATCGTGGGCGCCGCCGCCAACGAGGGCGACGAGCTGGTGAAGCTGGTAAACAACGCCGCCAAGCCCGACACGTTCACCACCCCGCTGGCCGCCTTCACCGCCGAGACCGTGGACAACGTGCCCTGCAACATCGTCACCCTCAACTACGCCGACGACGAGGATAACCCCATCACCGAAAACTACGCCTTCAGCACCGCCGACACCACCCTTGTGAAGCTGTACTGACCGCCCACAAAAAAACGCGCTCCGGCGCGTTTTTTTCGTGGAGGGGAAATTCTGATTTATCGAGCTGTTAGCGGAAATGCAAAGGGTAGTGCAAAGGGAACAGGGAACAGGGAACAGGGAACAGGAATGGTGGCTGTCGCGATCCTTAACATCGCTAACTTGCCGGGGGTATCGGGGGCGGAGCGCCCCGATCTTTAATCGTACGCGGCGGCATG
>ONJE01000216.1 GCA_900318045.1 uncultured Eubacteriales bacterium | reverse complement strand
AGTTTTCTGTGAACATCTCAAAACCTGGGATTACGAAGGGACAGCATTGGCACAACAGCAAGTGGGAATTCTTCATTGTTGTTGCCGGTCATGGACTTATTCAAGAGCGGAAGATCGGCACAGACGAGGTTATAGAGTTTGAGGTGAGCGGAGACAGGATACAAGCTGTCCACATGCTGCCGGGATACACCCATAACATCATCAACCTGAGTGACACGGAAAATCTTGTAACCGTGATGTGGGCAAACGAGATGTTTGACCCTGATCATCCAGATACCTTTGGAGAGCAGGTCTGATCAGCTTTTATAATCAAAAATAATATATATTGAGGTTATCCCCAAACGCAGTCCTGAAACGTCTTTAAGGAAATACCGCACAATACGGCGGCACGCTTGCCGGTGCCTTTTGCGCCAGTCATCCGATGCAGATTTCTTGATTTACCGTCAATAAACCTGCGAAATCTGCATCAGTGCCTGGCACAAAATTCGCTCGCCAGCTGACCGCCTTAGAGCGTGTTTCAAAAATGCCTGAAGTGCAGTTACGGCGTCTTTGCCTGCATTTCTACGTTGAATTCCCTTGACTTGGCTCCGGGGCCTGCCGGCCCGTTCTCGCTGAAAACTCTCCACTGGAGAGTTTTCCGGGCCTCCACTGGAGAGTTTTCCGGGCGCTCGAACCCAGCAAGCCTGCGGAAAATCGCCTTGAAATGCAGGCAAATCCACTCGAAACTGCATCTCCCTGCATTCAGGGAAACACTGATTAATTCGGCGGCACATCTGGCGGTGTCTTTTCCGTCATGCATCTCTTGCAGATTTTTCGATTTACCTCCAGTAAACCTTCAAAATCTGCAAGAGCGCCTGATGGAAAATTCACTCGCCAGCTGACCACCTCATTTAATCAGCGTTTCCTTAGAAACACGCTCTAATTGTGCGGTATTTCTTTATGTCATTCAAAGGCGTATTCGTCGTCCCGCAGCATTTGCAGGCTGTAGGACATCACCACGGCGTCGGGCTTGTACTTCTCTACCCACGCCTCCAGCGGCTCCACGTCCTGGCGCAGGTCCACGCTGATCACGTGCCGGACCAGCAGCGACAGGTAGCGGCCGATGGGGGAGCTGTAGGAGTCCTTCAGCAGCAGTATGGTGAAATCCGGGGCGGCTTCATTGGTCATGATGTCGTAGCTCTCTACCAGCCCATAGACCATGTACCCCGACTTGTTCCAGGTCTTGCCGGGATCGGGCTCCAGCTTGTCGAAGCGGGTCATGGCCGCACGCCAGTCGCCCGCCTGGTTTACGATGGTCTTCTTGCGGCGGCTCTCCCGGGCGAGGTGGGTTTCGCCCTTGGGCCAGTATTCCACAATATCATCGGGATCGACGATGGCGGGGCCGACCCGCTGGCCATACTTGCCCATGAACAGCTTCCCGTGAACCTCCCGGTTCAGGTTGTCCATGTCCAGCAGCGAAGTATCCAGCCCCGCGCCGGTCATCTCGTTCAGTTTGTCGGCGATGGCCTGGGCCATGGTGACGGCGGCCAGGGTGGACCAGTGCTGGTCGGTGACCATCAGCAGGTCGTTCATGTCTTGCCCGCAGTAGGGCAGCACATCGCGGCTGTCCAGCACGGTGATGTCCTCCCCCCGCAGCGTGGCCAGGGCCTCGTCCGCCATCCGTGCGGAGTGGTCCAGCACCTCGTAGCCCGCGGGAAGCAGGCTTTGGTCGTACAGGGTGGGGTGCTCGTAGGTGAACAGGAAGGGCAGCCCCGCCAGCGTGGTGCGGCGCAGCTCGGCGATCTCCAGGGCGTTCTCCGTCAGCGGCTTGTAGTTCGACAGGTCGTAAAGGTGGCCGTCGGTGAGGGTGATCATGTTCTGGCTGCCGGTGTTGATGACCTTCTTGCCCAGCGCGTACTGGAAAGCCGAGTTGATGTAGCCCATCTCGTCCTTGTGCCACATGATCTCGGAGATCGTTGAGGTGAAGCCGTTGATGCGGGCGGAGAGCCGGTCCAGGCGGCTGGGGTGCTTGGGCAGCGTCTTCTTCAGGTCAGAGGTCATTTGCACCGAGCGGGCCAGCTCGTGGGTGTTGCCGGTTACCATCGAAAAGAAGGCGACGAATATGAAGCCCAGGAAGGCCACCGTCAGCACCGCCGCGGTAATTCGACTGACTTTCTTTGAAGGGGTGTTGTTCATGGCAGCTCCTTATTCTTCCGTGACCAGCTGAATCAGCATATCGGTCATCTTGTCCATGTCCTCCACCGCGACGCACTCAAACCGGCCGTGGAAGTTCATGCCGCCGGTGGCGATATTGGGGCATGGCAGGCCCTTGAAGGTCAGCTTGGCGCCGTCGGTGCCGCCGCGAATGGGCGAGATGATCGGCGTCACGCCAATGGCGCGGTAAGCGTCCAGGGCCCGTTGCACGATGTCCATGCGGCCCTCTATGATCTGGCGCATGTTGAAGTAGGAATCCTTGATGCTGACCTCTACCGTGCCCGGGCCGTATTTGCCGTTCAGGTAGTCTGCGATGGCGGCGAAGCGGGCCTTGCGGGCTTCGAACTTTGCACTGTCGTGGTCGCGGATGATGTACTCCAGCGTGGCCTGGTCCTCCTGGCCCTTCATGTCGCACAGGTGATAGAAGCCCTCCCGGCCCTCGGTGTGCTCCGGGCGCTCCTGGGGCGGCAGCATCGAGGCAAACTCCATGGCCACCACCGAGGCGTTGACCATGATGTTCTTGGCGCTGCCGGGATGGACGTTGCGGCCATGGACCGTGACCACACCCGAGGCGGCGTTGAAGTTTTCGTAGTTGATCTCGCCCACCACGCCGCCGTCCACGGTGTAGGCGAAATCCGCGCCGAAGCCCTGCACGTCGAAGTGATCCGAGCCCCGGCCGATCTCCTCGTCGGGGGTGAAGCCGATGCAGATTTTGCCGTGCTTCAGCGCCGGGTCGGAAAGCAGACGCTCGCAGGCGGTCATGATCTCGGATACGCCGGCCTTGTCGTCCGCGCCCAACGATGTGTTGCCGTCGGTGACGATCAGGCGCTTGCCCTTGGCGCCGGCCACCTCCGGGAAGACCGCAGGGTCAAGCACCAGGCCGTTTTTCAGCGTCACAGGCCCGCCGTCGTAGTCTTCGATAATCGACGCGTTCATCGGGGCGCTGGGCACGCAGTCCACCACGTCCATGTGGGAGATCAGCCCGATGGAAGGCAGGCCTTCCGTGTTTGCGGGGATGCTGCCGTAGACGTAGCCATATTCGTCGATGCGGGCGTCGGCGATGCCCATGGCCTTCATCTCGCCTGCCAGCGCCCGCCCCAGCGCCAGCTGCTTTTCGGTGCTGGGGCAGGTGGGGCTGTCCGCGTCAGAGGCGGTGTCGTATTGGATGTAGTTCAAAAAGCGTTCATATGCGCGCATCTTCTTTTCACCTGCCCAGCATTGCCGCGCCGATGATGCCGGCGTCGTTGGTCAGCTTTGCCAGCTCTACGCGGGCGTAGGGCATGGTTTTGAAGAATACGTACTTCGGCAGCAGCGCGCGCACGGCGTTGAGCAGGAAATCGCCACAGTGGGAGACGCCGCCGCCCAGCACGATGACCTCGGGGTCGTATACGTTGATCAGGTTCGTCAGGCCCACCACCAGGTGGTAGATGTAGTTCTCAAAGATCTTCGTGCAGTCCTCGTCGCCCTCCATGGCCAGGTCGATCACATCCTTGGCGGTGATGGTGATGATGTTGCCGTCCACAGCCTTCATCAGCGGGCAATTGGGCTTCTCGGCGCAGAGCACCCGTCCGGCGCGGATCAGCGCGGTCGCGCTGGCGTAGCGCTCCCAGCAGCCCCGTTTGCCGCAGGTGCAGGGCAGGCCGCCTGCCACGGTGACCATGTGGCCGATCTCCGAGGCCACGCCGTGGGAGCCGGAGAATACCCTGCCGTTCATGATGACGCCGCCGCCAACGCCAGTGCCCAGGGTGACGAACAGGCTGTCCTTCGTGCCGGCGGACACGCCCTTGACCGATTCGGCCAGGCCTGCCACGGTGGCGTCGTTGTCCACGTACACGGGCAGGTCGGTGTACTGCTTCATCTCTTCAATGATGGGCACGTCGTGCCAGGACAGGTTGGTGCAGAAGGGAACGATACCGGTGCGCTGATCCATGATGCCCGGGATGCCGATGCCGATGGCCTTGACCTCGTCCATGCTGTGGCCGCTCTTTTCCACAGTGGACAGGCCCAGCTGGGCGATGTCGCGAATTACCGCGCCATAGCCGCGCTCCACGCCGGTGGGGCAGCTGTGCTTGAACAGTATATTGCCTTCTTCGTCCACGAGTCCCGCCTTGATGGACATGCCGCCGACGTCAATGCCAATGTAAAGCATATTGGTGTACCTCCGTTGATGATTGATGAATCAGAATTTACTCTTCCAAATTGTTCTGGAATCGCGCCATGTGGCGGCGGGTCAGCTCGTTGGCGGCGTTGTAGCCCATCTGCTTCAGGCGCAGGTTGCGGGCGGCCACCTCCAGCACCACGGCCAGGTTGCGGCCCGGATGGATGGGCAGCAGCAGGCTGGGCACCTTCACGCCCAGTATGTCGATGTAGTTGTCCGTCAGGCCCAGTCGGTCGTATTCCTTGTCCGACTGCCACAGCTCCAGGTGAATGACCATGTCGATATGCTTGCTGCGCATGATCGCGCCCGCGCCGTACATGGTGGACACGTCGATGATGCCCACGCCGCGTATCTCCATGAAGTGGCGCACCAGCTCCGGCGCCTCGCCGATCAGGCGGTTGTCCTCCACCCGGCGGATGTCCACCACGTCGTCGGCCACCAGCTGGTGACCGCGCTTGACCAGCTCCAGCGCCGCCTCGCTCTTGCCCACACCGCTGTTGCCGGTGATCAGCAGGCCTGCGCCGAATACGTTCACCAGCACGCCGTGGCGGGTTTCCCGGGGCGCCAGCCGGTCGCGCAGGTAGGCGATCAGATCGAGCTCGAACTGGGTGGTCTCCTTGTTGGTGGAGTAGATGGGAATCTTCCGGGCCATGCCCATTACCAGCATTTCGTCAAAGCAGGGGTAGCCACGGCAGATGATGATGCAGGGCAGGGGATAGTTGAAGTACTTTTGCAGCCGTTCCCGCCGGGTCAGCTCGTCCAGCTGTGACAGATAGGTCATCTCCACCTTGCCCAGCAGCTGGGGCCGCTCGTAGGGAAAGAAATCCCAGTAGTTGGCGAACTGCATGCCCGGGCGGTTGGTGTTGCTGACCTCAATGTTCAGCGTCTTGGCATCGGTGGCCATCACGCGGGTCAGGCCAAGGGATTTTACAAAATCAGCTTCGGAAACCATGGTGAATCCTCCTGGGTTGATATCGACATTATTGCGTACTGCCGATTCATGATCGACCACATGAGCCACGCTGTCCCCGGTGTCGTCCAGGTCGGTGGCGATTGGTCGTATCAGGGGCGTTTCTTGCCTCTCATAAATATCCATTATCTATTGTAATACATTTTGGCGGGGAATGCAATTGGAAATTCTGATATATCGAGGCGTTGGCGGAATCGCCAAGGGTAGATCAAAGGGAACAGGGAACAGGGAACAGGAATGGCGGCTGCCGCGTGGATTATGAAATCGTACACGCTGCAGGGGCGACGCCCTTTTCGAAT
>ONJE01000123.1 GCA_900318045.1 uncultured Eubacteriales bacterium | reverse complement strand
CCGAAGGCTTAGTGGGGCTAAGTCAAGGGAAATCAACGCAGAAATGCAGTTCAAGACGCCGAAAATGCATCTTCCCGAATTTAGAAACACACTCTAAGGAAATACAATCTGCTGAATCTCCACCGTCGTAAGCGTTCCAGCAGGCAGTTCGACATCACGCACGATCTTCCCCGCTATACGCAGGTTGATCGAAATGTCCTCCTCCGCCCGGTTCAACAGCACCACGGCGATGGACCCATCCACATTGCGGCAGGCCGCGGCCTCCACATCCCGGCCATAAACCGACTTGCCGATGCGCACGGCCCCGGGGCGAAATGCGCGGGCAATGGCCCTCAGGTACGCATGGCTGACGGTCTCGGTCAGCGTGCCGTCATCCTCCACCACCAGCGATGCCGCGAAGCCGCCGGGCACCCGTCGGGGACCACCCCTGCGGTCCACGATCATATTCCAGTCGATCCAGCGGTGCATGCCGCAATTCAGGTCGCCGATGATGTCGTGGGCATAGTCGATGGCGTCATCGTAGTCGCACTGCTGGGGCGTTTTATCGGGATCGGCCTTGTTCAGCACCCCATCCTCGGTAGCGCTCATAGAGACCGGCAGGCCCGGCATGTGCAGCGGACAGCTTTCCGAGTGCATCAGTATCCGGTTGGGGTAACGCTGTTGCAGCAGCCCGATGGCCTCGAAATGGTCGCCTGAGTACCAATGCCATGCAAAGCCGTCCACTTTCGCCGCGGCGTCGGGATCAGCCATGAAGGCGTCGATGTGCTCCACAGCCCTCTCCTTGTTGTGGTCCCAGATGAACAACTCGATCTTCCCCGAAAGGCCCGCCTTTACCAGTTCAGGATAGAGGTAATCCTTCAGGAATGTGCGCTCCTGCTCGCCGGACCAGAGGCAGCTGTCCCAGGCCGTGGCGGCGGAGGCCTCGTTTTGGATGGACAGCATATCCACCGGGATGCCCTCGGCCAGGTATGCCTGTATAAACTTCACCAGGTACCGCGCCCAGGGGGCGTAGTACTCCGGCTTCAGCCTGCCGCCAAAGCTGCGGCTCGGCTTGGTGGTGTCGATCTCAAACTGCCCGCCGCCGTAAACCGCCGCGTCGTTCTGAGTGAACTCCGGCGGCGTCTTCCACTGCCAGGGCGGCGACCATGGGGACAGCAGCACGCGGATATTCCCCCCGGCCATGGCGATGGCTTCCTTGACCACTGGCAGTGTCCACTGGCGATCCCGATCGATATTGAAGGTCTTCAACTCCGGATCAGCGATGGGGTCAGCCACCGACTGGTACTCCGACAGGGCGTAGTCGCAGGAGTCGATGTGCATCCGGATGAACCGGGCGTCCATCCCCTCCGGGCCAAACCAGCGGGACAACGCCTTGCGCCTGTTCTCCGGTGTCATTTGGGCCAACAGCCAGCAAGCTGACTCCGTCATGGCGCATCCCCAGCCCTCTACCGTCTGGAAAGTGTGGTCGGGATACAGGCCCACCACGTTGGCCTCCACTGCCTTGGGCAGCGTCGATTCATCGATCCAGTACAGTTCTTTCTGTTCATGTCGGGTTTCGCCGCTGAACAGGTCGAAGAAAACGGTATGCTTTACTATGGACATCTATTTCTCTCCTTCTTAAGGAAATACCGCATAATCAAGTGGTAACCGAAGGTTACCTGGTTGCGTAATCGAGGGTTTTGCAGGCAGCAGATGGCTGAAATTCAGCCGTTAATGTGCCGCGCGCATTGTGCGGTATTTCCTTATAGCGGTATCTCCACGATCTCGGCCATCTTGGTCAGGCACTGCTCGATCTGCTGGCTGATCTCCGACGCCAGTCGCGCGGTGATCTCGCCGTTCTTTTCATTTTCGAGGTTGCTGTAGAAGCTGGACTTGACCTCCTCGGTCATGCGCTCGATCCGGGCCTCGAAGTGACTGCGGGGCACCAGCTTGCGCATCGGTGCGGGAATGTCCATATTCATGAACACCTTCTGCATACGCTCCTTCCCCAGGAACAGTATCAGCAGCGAAAGGATCGCCCCGGCCAGTATGCCGGAGATGCCGCTGGAGATGATCGCCAGCCCGCTGCCGCCGCAGATCAGCCCCACGATAATGGAGATGATGGCATTGATCAGCCAGGTAATGCCCTCCACGGCAAACACGTCCCGCGCGTCGATGCGCAGGTCGATATCTGACAGTGAAAAATAGGAATTCAGGCTCATCGCCCGGTAGGGCACGTTGTGACGCACGCAGATGGGCATGGTCTTTTCCTCTACATCATAGGCCACCGACTTCAGCCACTCGGCGATGGGCTTCACCAGCAACTGCTGGGCTTCGTCGGTGTGCAGCCAGGTCTCGATCTCCTTCTGGACGATCTCGTTGATATCCGACAGCTTCTCAATCTCGTCGTTGCGCCAGCGGTCGAACACCGGCAGCGCCACGCGCCGCAATATCGGCTCCACCAGCGCGTCCACGATGCGGTGGTACAGGTCGTCGATGTGCCTGTCCACGATCTGCTCCACGGCGCTGGAATCCACCAGTTCCTGCACCTCCTGGCGGAACTGGCGCAGCTCCTCATCGATGCGCCCGCTCCAGGCCAGTCCCCGTGACACCGAGAACTCCGGTTCCGCCCCGGTGATGACCACGGCATCCGGGAATATATCGGCGCACCACTGGCGAATGGCCGGCAGCTTTGACACGCCGCCCGTCAGGAACATCAGCTCGGGCTTATGCTCGCCAAGCTTTTCCCGCAGCTGCTTCAGGCTTTGGATAAACGCCTCCCGAAAGGACTTGCCGTTCAGCTGCTTTGCTCCGCGGTTAAGCACCCGGTCGGCGATGTCGGCATCCAGCCGCAGTGTCAGGCGCAGGTTGCCATCGGCGCGAATGTTCACCGTCTTGCGGCAATCGTTCTGCTGCCAGTATTCCTCGTCGGAGAAGTACTGCTCCTTCAGCCGGCGGGCGGCAAACTCGCAGTAGCTTCGCCAGGGTTCGCTGTCTTCCAGTGCCCTGCGCACCGCTTCCGGATTCTCGCTGCGGCGCACCGACTCCTCCAGCACCAGTTCATCCATGATGCCGCCCCCCAGGCGCACCTCACCAGCGGTCTGCAGCTCTACCTCATGTCCTCCCATGATGAAGGCGAAGTCGGTGGTCGATGAGCCAATGTCCACCACCAGCACCGGCCGGGACATAATGTCGTAGCCTACCTGGAAGTGCTTGGACTGGCAGGCGCTGATCAGCGCGGCACGCGATTCCGACACTATGCGGGCAGGCGGGTAGCCCACCTCCTCGAAGATGCGGCGATAGCGTTCCCGGGCCACCCGGTCCCAGCCCGCGGGACAGCCGATGTAGAAGCAGCAATCCTCACCCTGGACCAGGTTGCCGTCGCCATACAGCTCGGTCAGCACCCCCGAAGCGAACCGACGGACGTCCTTCTCGCTTTGGGGGTCGGTCAGGAAATTGCTCTTGAAGCGCAGGCTGCGGTGTACGGCATTGGTATCGTAACAAGCACTCTCGCCGATCAACAACTCCCCGTTGGAAAGCTGCGCGTATGCGGTGACAAAGCTCTTTGCCTCCCGCACGGGCAGTACCTCCGGCATACCCGCGTCCTTTTTCCCCAGCCGGGAAACGGCGCTCTCGGCGTCGCCAAGGTCAAAGCCATAGTATCTGTTCATAGCGTAATCCTCAGAGACTTCAGTCCGTTCATGTCAGACTCGAGTCTGTTTTGATGCCAGTCCCTTCTTGATCAGCTTGCCCTCGCTGGCCAGCGCCGGGCGCATGGTGCCCGCGCCGGCAGCCGGCAGGAATTCGAACCAACTCTCGCGGCCAGGCACGTAATCCACCACATCCACGCCAGCGTTGTGCAGGTAGAAGCGGATCGCCGAGGCCGACTCCCGCGCGCTGTTGTCCCCAGCGGCATAGGCACTCTCCAGCAGCTCGGCAAACAGGTCGAGCGCCTTGGGATCAATCTTACCACCGACTCCGGTCTGTGTCGTCTGTTGTCGGGCCAGCGCGTCGGCTTCATGGATGTGCTCCAGCTGTCCGTCGGCCTGGAGCATGGCGCCCCGCAGGCAATGCCATGCCTTCTCACCGTCTGTGATGAACTCGGTGCGCACATCCTCGGTTGCCTCCTCGGACTGCTTGCGCTTACCGGGCCGCGCTGACTGAACGCCTGCCCAGTACAGCGCCCCACAGCCCAGCGCTGCGGGCAGCATGGCCTTGATGAATGCCGGCGCCCCGCTGAAGCGGCCGCTGATCAGCACCCCCAGCACCGCCGCGATCACCAGCACAAGCCCCAATACCAGCAGCGCCAGGGCCATTGGGCCGAGGTTCAGGCCCGCCTTGCCGGCTTTCGCCTGTCGGTTCCAGGTTCGGGCTTCCCCCACGCTGTCCATCACCGGCAGCGTGTTCTTCATGGCCTGGAGGATATATTGGGCGCTGTCGAGCAGCACAGGGTCGCCACAGGCTTCGGAATAGCGGTACATCACCCGGTCAATCGCCTTTTCCAGCGTAATCTGGGCGGCAGGCAGGGACGGGTCTCTTGCCAGGCTGGCCATCACCATCTCCTTGTCCTCGTCCAGCAACGCCACGAGGCTGAGCTTGTCCATGTTCATTCCTCACAGTCCTCTACTGTCATAGTGTCCTCATAATCGGGGTTATCAATGCTTCGCACATGCTTGACTGCCTTCCAGGTGGGCGGCGGCGTCAGGCAGGTGTAAATGTTGATAGGCATCCAGGTCATCAGGAAAACAGGAAAGCCGAATATCCCGGGCAGCGCCCGGCGGTTCAACCGACCCTGTAGCTTGTACATCAGCGCGCCTCCGGCGCAGACGATCAGATAGTAGACCACACCCAGCAGCACCAGTGCCAGTATCCGCCAGGGATGGGAGATGAAGAAGGGCAGCATCCCCAATGCGGTTCCAATGGCAGGTATGAGGCCGATAATGCCCATCAGGTTGCTCAGGAACAGCACCGCCATGTCAAACCCGGCCAGCGTCCCCATGCCAATCAGTCGGGGCACATAGCGCCGCATGCACTGCAATGACCCGGCGGTCCAGCGCCGCCGCTGGACGCAGGAGGTCCAAAAGCTGGTGGTCTGTTCGTCGAATATGCGGGCGTCTGGCATCCAGCCCACCTTATAGCCGTGCAGTGCGCAAAGCGCCGTGAACTCCAGGTCCTCGGTCAGGGAATGGGTATCCCAGCCGATGTCGCGAATGGCTGCGTCGGACACCATGAAGCCTGTGCCGTTCAAATGGCAATTGATGCCCAGTCGGTTGCGGCTCTCGTTGTAAAACAGGCTCATGAACCAAAAGAAGGCGGACATGCTGCCTGAGACCCAGTTGTCGTAGGGGTTCTTGCTGTCCCGGAAGCCCTGGGCCACGTGGCAGCCGTCCAGCAGCGCGTCATTCACCGCCTGGAAAAAGCCTTGTGCCACCAGGTTGTCGGCGTCGAAAACGCAGTAGGCGTCGTATCTGCCGGTCTCGGTCAGCTGGGCAAAAGCCTGGCGCAGCACGTCACCCTTGGTGCGGATCGTGCCTGAGACACCCAGTATTTCCGCGCCCGTTGCCCGGGCCACGGCTTCGGTATCGTCGTCGCAGTTGTTGGGGACAACGTAGACGTCAAACAGCTGACGGGGATAGTCCTGCCGTATCAGCGATTCCACCAGCTTTCCAATCACCAGCGCCTCGTTGCGGGCGGGAATGATGGCGGCAATGCGCTTCCGGGGAGGCTGCTTCGCCCGCTCCGGGCGCTTGCAGAACAGCACGCCGGCCAGGCTTGTGATGGCGTAGTAAACCGTAATCAGCGTGCAAATCACGCCGCAGATGCTGACGACAATCTGCATGTGGTTGTACTCCTTAACGTTTTTGTCTGATAACTCCCATTATTATAGCCGATTTTTGCCAACCCCGTCAAGGGAAGGCGGGTGAAAGTCGGTAAATTGTGGTGCGGAACTGGGTAAATTGTATCTTAGCGTCGAAAAATGCCGGCATTGTGCCGCCAGTGGCCCCGGATATTTCCCAAACTTAACCTGATATCCTTGCATCGTCGGTCACTATTGTGCTATAATCTTTCGGAAAACGCACTTCTGCCGATTCGCGCGGCGGTTGACCGTAGGGTGTGAACGCCGTTCACGCTCATGGTGCCACGTGGAGTTGAAGCAGGAGGTGGAAAAAACAAGGAGGTAATCCCACTATGGCAGTCATTTCCATGAAGCAGCTGCTGGAGGCCGGCGTTCACTTCGGCCATCAGACCCGCCGCTGGAACCCGAAGATGGCCCAGTACATCTTCACCGAGCGCAACGGCATCTACATCATCGACCTGCAGAAGACCGTTCGCAAGATCGACGAGGCCTATATGTTCGTTCGCGACCTGGCCCTGGAGGGCAAATCCCTGCTGTTCGTCGGCACCAAGAAGCAGGCTCAGGAGAGCATCGAGGCCGAGGCCAAGCGCTGCGGCATGTTCTATGTGAACAACCGCTGGCTGGGCGGCACCCTGACCAACTTCCGCACGATGCAGACCCGCATCAAGCGCCTCAACGACATCGACGCGATGGAGAAGAACGGTCAGTTCGACGTCCTGCCCAAGAAGGAAGTCATCAAGCTTTGCGCGGAGCGCGAAAAGCTGCTGAAGAACCTGGGCGGCATTCGCGAGATGAAGAAGCTCCCCGGCGCGCTGTTCATCGTCGACCCCCGCAAGGAGCGCATCGCGGTGGCTGAAGCCCGCACGCTGGGCATCCCGATCGTAGCTATCGTCGACACCAACTGCGACCCTGATGAGATCGACTACGTCATCCCCGGAAACGACGATGCTATCCGCGCGGTCAAGCTGATCGCCGGCAAGCTGGCTGACGCCGTTCTGGAGGGCAAGCAGGGCGAACAGACCGAGGATGAGGCCGCGCCCGCCGCAGCTGCCGAATAATCATACTGCACTTTCTGATTCATGCGACATTCCATGCGGGTGCCGCTTGAATCGTGTAATGGGGCTTATCAAACCCCGACGACAATCATTCTGGGAGGAATTCAAAATGCCTAATTTTTCCGCTAAGGACGTCATGGATCTGCGCGGCCGCACCGGCTGTGGCATGATGGATTGCAAGAAAGCCCTGACCGAGTGCGATGGTGACATTGAGAAGGCCATCGACTATCTGCGCGAAAAGGGCCTGGCCAAGGCTGCCAAGAAGCAGAGCCGCATCGCTGCCGAGGGCAGCGTGGGCAGCTACATCTGCGACAAGTGCGGCACCGGCGCGCTGGTTGAGGTCAACTGCGAGACCGACTTCGTGGCCAACACCCCTGAGTTCAAGGACATGGTCAGCGGCATCGCGCAGCAGATCGTGCGCGGCAACCCCGCCGACGTGGATGCCCTGATGGCCGAGAAATACCTGGACACCGACCAGACCGTGGCCGACGTCATCACTGAGAAGACTGCCAAGATCGGCGAGAAGATCAGCATCCGTCGCTTCGCCCGCTATGAGTGCGGCGAGAACGGCTATGTGGATTCCTACATCCACATGGGCGGCAAGGTTGGCGTGCTGGTGAAGGCCGAGGTGCCCGAGGTCAACGACACCGTGAAGGAAGTGCTGCACGACGTGGCACTGCAGATCGCAGCAGCCTCCCCCGTGGCCCCCGAGTACGTGAGCCGCGATCAGGTCAACCCCGATCACTTGAACCACGAGACCGAGATCCTGGCCGCCCAGGCCCGCAACGAGGGCAAGCCCTAGAAGATCATCGAGAAGATGGTGCAGGGCCGCATCAACAAGTTCTATCAGGAAGTCTGCCTGGTGGAGCAGATCTTCGTCAAGGACGGCGAGACCCCCGTCGGCAAGATGATCGAGCAGAAGGTCCCCGGCATGAAGATCGTCGCCTTCACCCGCTACAAGATGGGCGACGGCCTGGAGAAGAAGGTCTCCGACCTGGCCGCCGAGGTCGCCGAGCAGATCGGCAAGAAGTAATCAATGCTTCAAAGGGAACGTGCTGGCACGTTCCCTTTTTTTCGGATTTCGCACATCCCCGCAGCGGCGGCAGCCTGCCGCCATGTTCATACTCAACCGAAAGGACTATATCAAAATGTACAAGCGCATCATATTAAAGCTCAGCGGTGAGACCCTCGCCCCGGAAAGCTATTCTCCTGCCGATGCCTCCCACAGCTTTGAGGCAGCCCGCGTGAACCGTGCGGCAAAGGCCATCGCCGACCTCGCCGACCTTGGCGTTCAGGTGGGCGTGGTGATGGGCGGCGGCAACATCTGGCGGGGCCGCTTCACCGACGCCATGAACGCAGTGCTCGCCGACCAGATGGGCATGCTGGCCACCATCATCAACGCGCTGTGCGTACAGGATGCCCTGCAGCGCCTGGGTCGCAAGGCTACCGTTTTCACCGCCCAGGAGATGACCCGCTTCGCCGAGCTGTACCGAGCCGACAAGGCTGTTTCCGCGCTGGAGCGGGGCGAGATCGTGCTGCTGGCCGGCGGCAGCGGCAACCCCTTCTTCACCACCGACACCGCCGCCGCCCTGCGGGCCGCGGAGCTGGGGGCGGACGCGGTGTTCAAGGGCACCACTGTGGACGGCGTGTACGATGCCGACCCCCGCAAGAACCCCGACGCGAGGCTGATCAAGGACATCACCTACCGGGAGACCATTGAAAAGGGCCTGAAAGTGATGGACACCTCCGCTTTCCAGCTGTGTCTGGATCAGCGCATCCCGGTCATTCGCATATTCAACATGGACGACCTGGACAATGTGCTGAGGGTCGCGAAGGGCGAGGATATTGGGACCGTGGTGCACCTGTAACGGTTTTCATTGTGCAATGAGCCCATGCTGATTGATCAGCATGGGCTCATTGCATTTTTTATACTAATCTCAATCTAAATGTATGCAAGCATGCGAGCGGATTTTTCGTCATACCAAGGCGAAGGCCCGCAGGCTTGCTGGCGGCAAGTCAAG
>ONJE01000146.1 GCA_900318045.1 uncultured Eubacteriales bacterium | reverse complement strand
TCCGCGTTGATTTCCCTTGACTTAGCTCCGGGGCCTGCCGGCCCGTTCTCGCTGAAAACTCTCCACTGGAGAGTTTTCCGGGCGCTCGAACCCACTAAGTCTGCGGAAAATCGCCTTGAAATGCAGGCAAATCCACTCGAAATTGCATCTCCCTGCATTTAGAAACACACTCTAGGGGCAGGGATCGAAATGCAGGGGCGGCATTGCGCCGCCCCTGCATTTTTGCTGACATACCCTGATTGGCCGGGCAGGGCCCGGTAAACCAGGACGCGTTTCTTCATTCGGATAAATCGGGATATCCAACTCTGCGACAATACGATGAGATAAACACGCAGGGACGTAACACGCAGGGACGGTTCTCTGTGTTGAACGAAACGAAGCCAGGCTACATGGGGAAGTCTGTACCAAAGCCCGAACACAGAGAACACCCATGCCGCAAGTGGCACAGACAGAGGATGAAAAACAAGAGGCAGTAGTACAAACGAAAGAGCAGTGGTAAACTGAAAGCGCAGGGGCTGCGAGGGACGGTTTGGCGCGAAAGAGCCCGCCATAAGAACCTGTCCCCGTGACAATTTCGGCCGCTACAATGGTTTCAGATTTTCTTTATATTCAATTCACAATACCGGGATAAAATTGTAATATAATAGATATATATTCAGGAATTATGTCCATTGGGAGGCGCGCCATGTTTTCCAGGTACAGCGTCAAAAAGCCATACACGGTCATCGTGGGCATCATACTGGCCATCGTGCTGGGGGTCATTTCGTTCCAGCACATGACCACCGACCTGCTGCCCAGCATGAACCTGCCCTATGTGGTGGTGTACACCCCCTATGTGGGCGCGACGCCGGAGCAGGTCGAGGACGATTTGACCCGTCCGATGGAAGCCGCCTTCGCCACGCTGAACGATGTCAAGAAGATCACCTCCTCCTCCCGGGACAACGTTTCCGTGGTCATCATGCAGTTCAACGACGGCGCGAACATGGACACCGCCCTCATTGAAATCTCCTCCCGGCTGGACCAGCTTCGGAGCGACTGGAACGACGACGTGGGCGCGCCGGTGGCCATGAAGCTGAACCCGGACATGCTGCCCGTGGCCATACTCTCCGTCACCCGGGACGACATGGACATACTGGCCCTTTCCAACTACGTGGAGGACGAGCTGGTGCCCGCCTTCGAGGCGCTCAACGGCGTGGCCTCGGCGGAGGCCTCCGGCGTGATCGAGCAGCGCATCGACGTCACCATCGAGCAGAGCCGCATCGACGTGCTCAACGCCGCCATACTCAAGGATGTCAACGAAGAGCTCTCGGACGTGGAAAAGAAGCTCAACGACGCCCAGGCCCAGCTGTCCGACGGCAAGGGCAAGTTGTCCCGGGCAAAGAAAAAGGCCATGCAGCAGCTGGACCAGGCCGAAGCCCAGCTGGACCAGGCCGAGGCCCAGGTCGGCCCCGCCATCGAAAAGCTGACCCAGCAGCGCGCCGAGGCCGCGGCCCAGCGCGACGAGCTGGCGAAAAACGTCGCCGCCCTGGAGGCCCTGGTGAACATGGACGATGCCCAGCGCCAGCAGCTGAAGCAGATTGCCGACGCCCTGGCCCAGCTGAAGCTGCAAAGGCAGAACCTGGTGGATCAGCTGGCCGTGGCCGAGGCCGCGCTGACCGACCCCGCCCTGGCCGAGGCCCGCGCCGCGGCCCAGGCCCAGCGTGACGAGCTGGACGCCGAGCGCGCCCGCCAGCAGCAGTACCTGGACGATTTGAAGCTGCTGGACGCCGACGCCCTGCGCCAGCAGATCGAAGCCCTGGACAAGCAGATCGCCGAGGACGAGGCCGCGCTGAAGGCCGCCACCGAAGCCCTGGACGACCTGAAAACCAAGCAGGCCGACGCCCAGGCGCGCATCGACGACCTCACCGCCCGGATCGGGCAGGCCGAGGGCGGGGACAAGGCCACCCCGGCCCCTGAAAAATCCGACGCCCCCGAACTGCCTGCCAGTACCGACGCCCCCGCCGCCGCGTCGGAGGCGACCGATGCCCCGACCGCATCCCCCGCGGAAACCGAAACCCCCGCCGAAACCAAAGCCCCGGCAGACACCGAGGCCCCCGCCGAAACCAAAGCCCCGGCAGATACCGAAGCCCCCATCGAAACGGAAGCCCCGGCAGATACCGAAGCCCCCGCCGAAACCAAAGCCCCGGCAGATACCGAAGCCCCCGCCGAAACGGAAACCCCGGCAGATACCGAAGCCCCCGCCGAAACCGAAGCCCCGGCAGATACCGAGGCCCCCGACGCCGGTGACGACGGCGACGGCACAGAGGATACCGAACCCCCCTCGGACACCGACACCGAGGCTCCCGACGCCGGTGGCGACAGCGACGGCACAGAGGATACCGAAACCTCCTCAGGCACCGAGGCCCCCGACGCCGGTGGCGACAGCGCCAGCACCGGCACAGGAGACACCGACGCCCCGGACGCGGGCCGGGATGATGCCGACGGGGACGCGGGAGAACAGACCCCCGCCAAACCCGCCGGCGACGACGCCCCCAAGGGCGAACCGGACACCCCGGACGAATCCCCGAGGAAGGATGACGGCGCAGTCGACGCCGCCACAGATGCGCCGAAGGCCGCGCGCGAGGACAGCGTCCCCGCTGCCGAAGCCTCCGAAGGCAGTGCGCCCGACGCCGCGATCCCCAATGCCGACGGCGACCCGACCCCGACCCCCACGCCCTCGCCTTCCCCCACCCCGACCCCCGCGCCGGAAACCGCCCTGCGCCCGGGCGCGGCGCTGGCCGAGGAAACCTCCCCTGAAAAGCTGAAGGAGCAGCTGGACGCCGAGCGCAGGCTGCTGGACGAACTGAACCGGCAGGTCGAGGCCAAGTCCGCCGAGGTCGAAGCCCTGTCGAAGAAGCTGGAGGAGCAGAAGAAGACCCTCGCCACCCGCAGGGATGCGCTGGACACCCTCACCGGCGAAAACGTGGATATCCAGAGCCGCATGGACGCCGCCCAGGCCCAGGTGGACAGCCTGACCGAACGCATCGGGGCCCTGGACCAGGAGCTGGCCCAGATCGACGCCCAGCTGGCACAGCTGACTGCCGCCCCCGAGGCCATCCGGCAGGCCATCGCCGCCATCGACGAGCAGATCGCCGCCATCGAAAACAGCGAGGCCTACCAGGCCATACTGCTGCTGGAGGACCCGGAGGGCCTGAACGCGAAGTACATCGAGGCCACCAACGGCCTTTCGCAGCTGGACGCGGGCATCGCCCAGATGGACGAGGCCCTTGAAAAGCTGAAGAAGAACATCATCCCCGGCGGCTTCGTCGAGGGCATGGACGAGGACACCGACCTGAACGCCTCCCGCGCCCAGCTGGAGGCGGGCCGCGAGGAGATGGATTCCGCCTTCTCCAAGGCGTCCTCGATGCTCAGTGACGCCGAGGCCGAGCTGGCCAAGGCCCGCAAGGAATTCAACGAGCAGCGGGACGAGGCCCTTGAAAACGCGGGACTGGACGGCGTGATCACCATGCAGAGCGTCTCCGCCCTGATCGGCGCGGCGAACATCGCCAAGCCCGCCGGCTACGTCCACGACGCCGACGACGAGCAGGTGCTGGTGCGCGTGGGCGACAAGTTTGAATCGCTGGACGGCGTGCGCCGGCTGAAGCTGTTCAAGCTGGGCCTGGATTCAGTGGACGAGGTGCGCCTGCTGGACGTGGCCCGGGTGGAGCTGGCCGACAACCGGGACGATGTGTTCACCAAGCTGAACGGCAAGGACGGCATACTGCTGTCCCTGGACAAGCAGTCCACCTACTCCACCGCCGACGTGGCGAAGACCGTCATGGACAAGGCCAAGGCCCTGGCGGCGGAAAACCCGAACCTGCACATCGTCGACCTGATGAACCAGGGCGAATACATCAACATCATCGTCGATTCGGTGCTGGGCAACCTGCTCACCGGCGGCGGATTGGCCATACTGATACTGCTGCTGTTCCTGATGGACTTCCGGCCCACCATCACCGTTGCCTTCTCCATTCCCATCAGCGTCGTGATCGCCTTCGTGTGCATGTACTTCACCGGCATCACGCTGAACGTGCTGTCGCTGTCCGGCCTGAGCCTGGGCATCGGCATGCTGGTGGACAACTCCATCGTGGCCATCGAGAACATCTACCGCCTCCACGACGAGGAGGGGGTGCCCCTGTTGCGCGCCTGCGTGGAGGGCGTGCGCTCGGTCTCCGGCGCGCTGTTCTCGTCCACGCTGACCACCATCTGCGTGTTCCTGCCCATCGTGTTCGTGCAGGGCATGGCCCGGGACCTGTTCGCCGACATGGGCCTGACCATCGCCTATTCGCTGCTGGCCTCGCTGTTCGTGGCCATGACGGTGGTGCCCGCCATGTGCTCGTTCCTGATGCGCCGCTCCAGGCCCCATAAGCACCGCATCTTCCGGGTCATCCAGAACTTCTACGGCTTCCTGCTGCGGGGCGCGCTGCGGTTCAAGCCCCTGGTGCTGCTGGCGGCGCTGGGCCTGCTGGCCTTCGCGGCGATGCAGGTGCCGAAGATGGGCATCTCCTTCATGCCCGAGGTCAACTCCCGCCAGATGAGCGCCGACCTCGCCTTCGACCCGGACATGACCGAGGCCAAGCAGAAGGAACAGGCCGTGGCCATCATGGACGAAATGATGAAGATCAAGGGCGTGGAGTCCGTGGGCCTGATGGGCGGCAGCGGCGGCGTGATGTCCGGCCTGACCGGCAGCGGCGGCATGAGCTACTACATCAACATCGACGATACCCAGGAACACAACAACGCCGACATCGCCCGCCAGATGGACGAAATCGGCAAGAAGCTGAACGCCGATCTGACCGTGCAGGCCAGCACCATGGACATCTCCATGATGACCGGCAGCGGCATCCAGGTGGAGATCACCGGCGACGACCTGCAGGTGCTGCAAGACATCGCGAAGGACGTGGCCGAACTGGCCCGGCAGACCGAGGGCATCGTGGATGTGGACGACGGCCTGGAGGACGCCGTGCCCGAGCTGCGGGTGGAGGTGGACAAGGAAAAGGCCGCCGACGAAAACCTGACCACCGGCCAGGTGCTGCAATTCGTGGCCCAGAAGGTGGCAGGCCGGGTGGAGATCTCCCGGGTCACGCTGGACGGCCGGGAGCTGGGCATCTACCTGGAGGACGGCGCGAACAGCAAGCTGAAGCCCGCGGACATTGAAAACCTGGAGATCGAGGTGGACAGCAATGACAAGAACAAGCTGGTGCGCATCGGCGACGTGGCCGAGATCCGCGACAGCCAGAGCCTGTCCACCATCAGCCGCGCCAGCCAGCGGCGGCTGGTGACGGTGTCCTTCGGCATCGCCGAGGGCTACAGCGCCAACCTGGTCAGCGACGCCTTCGCCGAAAAGCTGAAGGGGTACAGCCTGCCCGCGGGCTACAGCGCCAGCCTTGCCGGCGAGAACGAGACCGTCATGGGCATCATGGAGGACCTGGTGTATATGGTGCTGGTGGCAGTGCTGCTGATCTTCCTGATCATGGTGGCCCAGTTCCAGAGCTTCAAGAGCCCCATCATCGTCATGTTCACGATCCCGCTGGCCTTCACCGGCGGCCTGCTGGCGCTGCTGGCCACGGGGATGGATTTGTCCATCGTGTCCATGCTGGGCTTCCTGGTGCTTTCCGGCGTGGTGGTGAACAACGGCATCGTGTTCATCGACTGCGTCAACCAGCTGCGCATCGGCGGCATGGAGAAGCGGGAGGCCCTGATCGAAACCGGCCGCATCCGCCTGCGCCCGATACTGATGACCGCCCTGACCACCATACTGGGCATGTCCACCATGGCCCTGGGCCAGGGCACCGGCGCGGAGATGATGCAGCCCATGGCCGTGGTCTCCATCGGCGGCCTGAGCTACGCCACGCTGATGACCCTGTTCATCGTGCCCGTGCTGTACGACCTGCTCAACGGCAAGAAGATGAATGCCCGGGAGATCCAGATGATCAAGGAAGCCGCCGGCATGACCGGCGACGAGGTGCTGGACGGCGACACCCGCAGCGAGGCGGAGGCTCCGGCCCCGACGCCCGAGCCCGCCGTCGCCACCCCCATCGGGGACGCGCCCGACCCCGCCGTTGCCGCCCCCATCGGGGACGCGCCCGAGCCCGCCGTCGCCGCCCCCATCGGGGACACGCCCGAGCCCGCCATCGCCGCCCCCATCGGGGACACACCCGAGCCCGCCGTCGCCACCCCCATCGGGAACGCCCCCGAGCCGTCAAACCCCGAGCCCCCCGCGATCACCGCCCCAGCAAGACCCCTCCGCATCCGCATGAAGCCCAGGCGGGAATGAGGGGAGATGACAGAATCTGAT
>ONJE01000212.1 GCA_900318045.1 uncultured Eubacteriales bacterium | reverse complement strand
TGTGCGCACGCGCCTTTGAAGCGGGCTGGGCGGGCATCAGTTTCAAGACTATCTGTTCGCTGGACATCAACGAAGTCTCTCCCCGCTTTTCCGCCATCACCGGCGACAGCGGCGAAATCATCGGCTTTAAAAACATCGAACAACTTTCCGACCACAGCGTGGCTGAAAACATGGAGATCTTCCGCCGCCTGAAGGCGAATTTTCCCAGCAAATTCATATTGGCATCCATCATGGGCAAGGACGAAGCGGAGTGGGGGAGCCTTGCCCGGCTGTGCGAGGAAAATGGCGCGGATGCCGTGGAATTGAACTTCTCCTGTCCCAACATGGCAGAAGGCGGCCTGGGCTCGGACATCGGGCAGGTGCCGGAGCTGGTTGAGCGCTTCACGGCTGCAGCCAAGCGCGCCTGCAACATCCCCGTACTGGCCAAGCTGACTCCCAACGTGGAGAAAATGAGCCCTGCGGCCGAGGCAGCTCTGCGCGGCGGCGCAGACGGCATTGCCGCCATCAACACCATCAAATCCGTGGTGGGCATCAACCTGCACACCTACGTTTCCGCACCATCGGTTCATGGCAAGAGCGCCGTCGGGGGCTACAGCGGCAACGCTGTAAGACCCATCGCCCTTCGGTTCATCGCGGAGATGGGACAGAACCCGGCGCTTGCGGGCATACACCTGAGCGCCATGGGCGGCGTCGAGACCTGGCAGGACGCCCTGGAGTTCATATTGCTGGGGGCCAGCTCGATCCAGGTGACCACCGCCGTGATGCAATATGGCTATCGCATCATAGACGACCTCAAGGAGGGGCTGAACCTGTACCTCGCGGAAAAAGGCTTCTCCAGTGTGAAGGAGGTCGTCGGACTTGGCCTGGATTCGCTCAATGAAACCACCACCGCATTGGAACGCAATACGATCGTCTTTCCGTTGTTCAACCGCGAGCGGTGCATCGGCTGCGGGCGATGTGAAATATCCTGCGCCGACGGCGGTCACCAGGCCATACGCCTGAACAATAGACGCCGTCCGGTTCTGGACGGCAAGAAGTGCGTTGGCTGTCACCTGTGCTTGCTGGTCTGCCCGCAGCGCGCCATATCGCAGGGACCAAAGCGCAGAAGAAGCGAAGACATTCATAGGGAAGCATCGCGAAATTAAGAAAATACCGCACAATCTGACGGCACGCTCGGCGGATAGGGCATTGCCAAGCGTGCCGGCGTTATTGCGCGGTATTTTTTGACGGACAGACCGCCTCAGACGCATGTAAGCGGTTATTCTTCGATCGTGTAGCCGACGAAGCCACTCTCGTTTTTCGCACTGCTCAAAAACCAGTCTACAAGCGCGGAGGGCTTGGGATCCTGCTCAAGCACGTGGGCCCACATCTGCATGTCCTCCGAGAGCACATCAATGGGTGTTCCGGGGAGGTACAGCACCATCTCGTCGCCTTCGCTGATGCCGTAGGGCTTCGAGGTGACATAGCGGATGCCGTCGTCAATCGATTCCTCGTCGAGGGTGCCGTCGATCTCCAGCTTGTCGATGCGAACCTTCCAGGAATGGGCGTCCAGCTGCTCCAGCAGCGACATCTGACCCTTGAAGGCGCAGCCGTAAACGGTGCCGTTGGGATAGTTCTCGCCAATTTCGCCCATCTCGCTGTCATGGTATTCGCCGCTGAACGTGCCGTCAGCGGCGGTGCGCATGTCCGTGGACCATCCGCCCACTCCGCTGCTGAAGCTCCACTGCATGCCGCCCAGCTGCTCAAGGGTCAGCGGTTGTTCCTCAGCCCATGCGCAGGCCGCGCACAGCAGCAGTACCATGCTCAGTGTCAATGCCAGTGCTTTCTTCATTACAGATTCCTCCTGTTCAATGTGTTCTTCGCCGCTTTGACGGCGGGAATGCGTAAAGTGTTCCAATACCCGGAAAATACTTGTAGCGTTCCTCTATAGTATATTCTCCGCTTTGGGAGCAACTCCTTTTTACATTATATAAATATTGTTAATTGTGGGTTTTTACATGAAATATTACGTTGCAAAGGATACATCCTCAGCATATTCGTGTATAATGAATACTGTGTTGTCAGGGATTATCTGACAGAGCGTTCACCTGAAGGATAAATTAAACAGGAGGAGAAGAACTGACCATGAAGAAGATTGCGATCTTGATCTGGGCCTTGCTGCTGAGCCTTGTGTTCTGCGGCCTGGCGGAGACGGCCGAAGCAACCCTGCCGGAATATGATGGCAACCTCATCATTGAGGACGGCTTGCCCCAGCCAATGCTGAACTACACGGATTATATGGATCCCTATGTCAATCAGGGAGACAACGATGTGCTGCGCTTCTGCGTGTATGTGGAGACGGACAACGATACCGACAACGACGGCATGGCGGACCTTGTGAAGGTGCTGGTACAGCTGCCCCGCTCAGCCGCTGAAGGCGTCTACAAGGCCGCGGCGATCTACGATCCCACTCCCTACAACGCGGGCACCTATCAGGATAAGGACAGTCACAATTCCTATACCTCCCTCTACGTGGAGGAGCCCTTCAATTACAACGACCTGTACCGTGATTGTGAAAAGCGGACCCCTGAAGGCAATGTGACCACGCTGGAGGCCGCTCAGATCGCCGACCCCAACGAATGGATCTATTCCGTGCCCATTTCCCGCGTGCAGGGCTATATGTACGCCCAGGATTACGACTATTACCTGGTGCGCGGCTATGCCATCATCGAGGCATCGGGCATCGGCACCTATGGCTCCGAGGGCTTCGAGCTTTGTGGTACCCACCTGGAGCGGGACAGCCACAAGGCCGTGGTGGAATGGCTGACCGGCGACCGGGTAGCCTACATTGACAAGACCAGCAACATCACTGTCAAGGCAGACTGGTGCAACGGCAAGGTGGCCATGACCGGTTGCTCCTACGGCGGTACGCTGCCTTTCTCGGTGGCCACCACCGGCGTCAAGGGCCTGGAGACCATCGTCCCCTATGCCGGCATCGCCAGCTGGTACGACTACACCAACAGCCAGGGCGTGCCCACCATCCTGGAGACCAACTACGCCGATTCCCTGGCGGCCTTCAACTGCGGTGGCACCTTTCTGGATCGGGACTGGACCGTACCCAACCGGGAATATGGCTCCTGGCTGTGGCAGATCTCCGAGGATCAGTTCGCCACCAACGGCGATTACGGCCCCATCTGGGAAGAATCGGATTACGCCAAGGACTGGGCGGGCATCAAGTGCTCGGCGCTGGTGGTTCAGGGCTTGAACGACTTCAACGTCAGCACCGTCCACGCCGACAAGATGGTGCAGGCTTTTACCAAGGCGGGCCAGAACGTGAAGCTGGTGCTCCACCAGAACGGCCACGATATCCTGAACGATTACGTGGTCAACGGCGAACTATGGCAGGAGACCGTAAACCGCTGGTTGGCCCACTACCTCTACGGTATCGACAACGGCGCAGAGGATATGCCCGCGGTGCTGGCCCAGTCGAGCCTGGATGGCAGCTGGCAGGTATATGACAGCTGGCGCGACTTTGAATACCTCGAGGTCCCGCTGAGCGCGGACGCGCCCACCAGCGAGGTGACCTGCGCAGGATTGGACGATATCGCCACCAGCTTTATCAACGAGGATAACCCCGATATGAACGGCTGGGAGCATCGGGATGAGTATTACATGAGCCTGGATGACAGGCATGTGGCAATCTATCCCATTGAGCTTCCCGAAAACACCACCCTGTACGGTGCGCCCGAGATCCATGTACGCCTGTCCAACGACAACGTCAACTATGACGGACTGATGATCTCGGCGATACTTATGGATCATGCCGACGACGGCAAGCCCTTCCCTGCCTACATGCTTAAGAACCGCCTGGGGGACAGGCTTCCCGTGAGGGTGATCGACAATATCGAACAGGGCAGCAATCTGAGCGATCTGGAGGTCCTGGAGTTTGTACAGGACTACACCCTTGGCAAGGCTCTCTCCTACGGCTATACCGACCTGGCCGACCCTGGCAAGGGCTATGAGATCAGCGAATATACCGGCCCCGAAGTGCGCGAAAGCGGTGAATTCTACGATTACACCTTCTACATGTATCCCACCTATTACACCGTCCGTCCCGGCCATCACCTGTATCTCTATCTGACTACCTGGGACCCCTACACGGCTTACCTGAACCGCGATTTCGTTTCCTACGACCTGAAGAAAGGCGCGCTTGACGATATGATCGACTACACATTCACCGTGGACAACGAATCCATCAAGGCGATGATTCCCGTTGTAAAGTGAACAGGCAGGCCATGAAATGCAACTGAATATGTCATACAATGTGCCATACAAACTGATTATTTGAGGTATAAAACAATGGATATCAATTACCTGCTTTGGTTGCAGAACTTTCGCAACAGCATCAATGACGCGTGGACGCCCTTCATGGAGTGGGTATCCATGTTCTCGACGACCTATCTGATACTCATTCCGGTCTTCCTCTATTGGAACTGGGACAAGCGCAAGAGCCTGTACACGCTGGTATCCTATTACTTCTGCATGGTCATTACGCCGATTGCCAAGCTGACCGTATGCGCTTACCGTCCCTGGATTCGCGACAGCCGGATCGTGCCCGCGGGCGATTCCATCACGACGGCTACCGGGTATTCCTTTCCCAGCGGACACACGACCACCTGCGGGCCTCTGGCCGGCGGCCTCGCGGTGAATGCCTGGGGGAACAAGAAGACCCGCTGGCTCTCGCCGATCCTGGTAATTTGGGTATTGCTCACCGCTTTTTCCAGAAATTATCTGGGCGTTCACACGCCGCAGGATGTGTGTGTCGGCATCCTGGTGAGCGTGCTCTGCCTGATTCTGACGGCAAAGCTGTTTGAATACCTGGATGTCCATCCCGAGAAGGAGGACCTGCTGCTGCTGGGCGGCTTCCTGTTCTGCTGGGCAGCGATTGCTTACATCACCTTCAAGCCCTATCCCATGGACCTGGACGCCGACGGCAAGCTGATCGTGGATCCCCAGAAGATGATGAACGACGGCTACGGAGACTTGGGCAA
>ONJE01000125.1 GCA_900318045.1 uncultured Eubacteriales bacterium | reverse complement strand
GCTGTTACGGTTATGGCCCGTGCAGTGAGCGCCGATTTCGGCCTCGCTGCGGCCCGCATGAATCGAGCCGTCCAGGTACACCACATAGTGGTAACCGATATCCTTGAACCCACGTTGCTTGTGCCACGCGCGGATGTCGCCCACCGTGTGCGGGCGCCCCTCAGGCGTTGCCGAGCAATGCACAATGATTTCAGTGATCGTTCTCATTTCCTCTTCTCGTGTAATAAGTCAAACTTTGCCCTGTACAGGTACAGCAGCACATCCCACAGCGGCGTCGAGTTCACATCCTTCAGCGTGCCGAACACACCGCTGCTCGCCACCTCCATCGCAATCCCGTGCCACCCCGTGTGGTCGTCGGCCTTGCTCGGCATCCCCGGCACCGGCTTGAAGATGATCGAGAAATTGATCATCTCACCACTGATACCGATCGGCTCCTTACGGATCATGTTGAACACGCTGGTAAAGAAAGTCACCGAGTGTACAGCCACCAGCGCGGGAACCTCAGTGTCCGCCTTGTCCTCAGGAGGCGAGTACAGCAGCCGTGCAAGCTCGTTCAGCACCGCCTGCTGTGTCTCCTCGTCATCATCCAGGCGACCCAGTAGCGTCAGCCCCTCGACAAATTCCCCGAATGCCAGCCCGTTCAGCATGTCGCCCACGCGCGACTTCCAGCCCGCGAATTCCGGCAGCAGGTTCCTCCCCGTCGCCGTGATCGGTCCATTCTCATCCAGGAAACCGTCAAGCACGCCCAGCTGGGCAATCAGCCCCTCGGCAACATCCGGCTTGAAGTCCGTGATGTCAACGCCCAGGCCCATCAGCTCAGCCAGCAGCTTCGCCTTGAACCCCATTTCATCAATGATGCCGCGACGCAGCATCACCGCCAGGAACAGGTAGCCCTTGTACTGGTCGGGCGTCAGCTCATCCAGTACACCAGGAATCTCGTAGCTCTTCCCGTTATGTTCAACCCTCACCATGATGATATCAACTAGAAACTAGGGACTAGAAACTAGAAACTAATAAGTGATCCCTTTCGACTGCACCGTCGGCCCGCTCAGGTAATAATCCGCCTCGCCCTCATCGCTGTCAAGCGCGCTCACCGCGTCCTGCAGCAGTTGCAGGTAGCGCTCAGCGTCAGCTCCCAGAGCCGCAGCAACAGCCTCACGCGCGCTCTTCTCGGCACGCAGCTTCTGCTTCACCGTCGCCTGCTGCTGCACCTGCACGATGCCCTCAGGCAGCACCTCCACCGGCAGCCGTTCCACTGCCTTCTTCATCGTCAGCAAGGCCAGCGGACGGCGGGCCAGGTCAAGCAGCCTGAGGCGAACATCATCCTCCAGCCCGTCACCGCTCAGCAGCTGGGTCATGTGGGCAGCCGTCACGATGGGGGCGATGTCGCCCGCCTGAACCTCGGCGATCATCGGCAGCAGCGTCAGGAACAACCGGTGGCTCCCGATCATGTAGTACTCGTCAAACACCTCCTTGCTCGGCAGCAGCAAGCCAGCTCGCTGCCGGCACTTCACGCTCGAAGTCCACCACGGCCACTCATTCGTGTCAAGCACCTCGATCAGCGCGTCAGTCGCCTCATAGGCCATTGCCCTGATGCTCTCCTTGTCCTCCCACTCCTGCAGCGCCGTCATCCCGTGCTGGTTCTCGCCCAGGGTCTTCCCGCGGCCCGCGTTGCCGTGCTGGGCGTCAAGCGGTGCCAGGATCTTCAGCCATGTGAACATCGCCACAGCCTGCTGGGCCAGCAGCACGGCACGTTCCTCGTCGCCCATGGGCGGCGTGTCTCCACGGTACAGGCCGTCAAGCTCGTTGACAACGTCGCGACCAACGATCGCTGCCAGCTGGCGCGTGCCCAGCGGGATGGCAGGAGTCCATTTGTCAAACGTGATATCCTTGCTGATAACACCGATCGCGTTAACCAGCTCCTCGCGGCCGCACTGGCCGTCCTTGTTGAACAGTTGCAGTCTAAGCATTTTCTTTCAGTCGGTTTTCGGGACTTATCTCTTTCTCTGCCTCCACAGCAGTGCGGTAAAGGCCTATCTTAATACCACGGCCGGGCCAGTTCGCCTGGATGTACTGCTGCAGCGGCTTGCACAGGATCATGTCAGGGATCGCCGTCTCGCTAGCGTTATACACCTTCAGCGAGTACAGCTTCTCGCTACCGCTCGACAGCTTGTTCTGGATGATCAGGTTCGACAGCACCGGGTCAAGACCGAAGCCGCTAGTAGCCGCAGCGTCAGCCTTGTTGCTGATGGCAATCTGTGCATCGACAAAGTCCTTGATCTTCTTGTCGATCGGCGTCACCTTCCACCCTTCAAAGTCGTCAGCCTCGGGGCTCCAGTACTTCGATGTGTGGAAATACTTGCCTGCATTCTCGCGGCCGGTGAGCGACGTCGCGAACTTCTCCATCGCCGCGTCCTTGTATTCCTCCATCATCGCCTCGCTGTAGGCCTCACCGCGCTGGTGGCAGATCTCCTTGATGCGGTCACGGGCCTTGTCCCAGTACGATTGAGGGCTCTCGATGTGATAAGATATCGCACTCGCGTTTTCGTTATACGCGATCAGCAGTCCGGCGATGCCGCCCGCCATCTCCAGCCATTCAAAAGCGCCCAGATACCTCGGTGTGCTCATGAAGTCCTTGCAGAAGGAGTAGATGTTGTAGTATTTCACCGCCACAGCGTGCTTGAACGGGTTCTGCGGGTCAAACACCGGGTAGCGGTACATGTACTTCGCGTCGGGCGTCGGGAAGTCGCCCACGACCACCTCCAGCGGCTCATCCTTGCCTTCGGGCGGATACACCAGCCTGGCTTTCTGGTACGGGATATGCTCCAGGCGCGCGATGCGCCCGGGTTCGCCCACGCGGGGACCACGGTTGCGGATGAATTTCACAAAGAAACCCTGCATGTGCGTCAGGTCCACTAGGCACTTGTGCAGGAACGTCGTGTAGTCCCAAGCCTCCATCGCACGCGTCACCTCATCATCCAGCACCCAACGCCGGTAGAACATGTTCCTGCCCTCATCGATGCACTCGCGGTACAGCCTCGGGCCCTCGCCCCACTGCAGGCCCGCAATCTTGCCCAGGATGCCCTCGCCCGCATAGAACTTGTCCAGCAGCCGCATCACGTCACCAGGCAGGTCATTGTTGTCGCCCATGGGCACGATGTCCACGCCGTTCACGCTCAGCTTGCGCTGGAAATAAGTCCCGCGACCCGTCAGCATGATGCTCGACGGCGACCACCCGCGGCCCACGGCCCCGATCGTGAACGTCATCAGACCCTTATCGCTCTGGGTGTCGATAATACCCCAGTTTCCAGTTCTCCTTATCCTCATAATAGAAACAACTTCTAACTCCTAACTTCTAACTCCTAACTCCTAACTAAAACGAGACCCTCCGCCCGTTGAACTCCACAATCAGGCACATCCAGCACACGATGGCACGGCCAGTCGACGTGTCGGTGATAAACACCTTGTGGGAACTGTTCTCGATGCGCTCGTCACTTGCCTTGCGACGCAGCCGAGCCAGCTTCAGCGACACCACGTCACCGCCCTTGTGGCGCTGGCGGTCCCACTTCCGGAACTTCAACGCAAACGTGCCGCCCCCCGCGCTGATTTCGCGCATCCGCTCCACAACCTCATAGATGTTTACCGTCTCTTGCTCCATCGATCCGTCAATTCTCGCAAGTGGATCACTCCACCCACAGCCAGCACCAGCACCACACCACAGCATGCCAGCTCCAGCCAGCCCGGATGCCAACCCGCCACCGTCTCAACATGTTTATCCTGAACGCTCAGGGCAGCTGTGCTGTCCTGTATCGCGCGTTGCCGGCGCGACTCCTCATGCGTTTCCTCCTGTATCGTGGCAGCAGCCTTTTGCCCAGCACTGCTCGACCGATGCGACACCAGCCGCTTCCCGCTCACGCTCGCGGGGCGACCCGCACTGTCCCACGTGAAGTGCCAGTCTACACTGTCCACCTCCAGCGACAATCCGCTGGCAACCCACCACAGCGACACGCTGTCGCGCCGGACAAGAGAGTCAACGTGGGTGGCGGTGCTGTCCTGTATGGCGCGTTGCAGGCGCGCCGCCTCGTGCGATGCCACGTTCCGGTGGCTACGGCACCCTAGCAGGAGAGCCAGGACAAGCATGACGGATATGATCTTACAGTATCTCATCTTCTTCCTTCAGGTTGATTGGTTTACGCTTCTCGCAATCCTTCACACCGCACAGCAGCGGCTTCATCCACGACAGCTGGCGGCGGATCAACGTCAACTCCCGCTCCACGCCCGCCAGCTTAGCGCTGCGCTCCTGGTTCTCGGCCTCCATACGCTCAATCGTCCCCTGCAGCCGACCGCGCTCCTGGTTCAGGTCCTCGATCACACCGCGGTACACCTCCTGGGCACTCTTCATCGCGTCAGCCTCCTGTTGGCGCTTCAGCGACTTGATCGTGAACACCCAGCCCAGGCCACCGCCGCTCAGCAGCGTCACCACATTCGTGATCAGGATCACCCAGATGTTGCTTTCCTCTATCATAACACCACAAAGGTATCAGCCGCTGCACTCTTAGGAAAGGACAAGCCCCGACACAACACGCGCCAGGGCTCGAATCCAGATTCTTATGAAAAAAGTATTACTTCTAGTAGCCTTACTCTTCAGCACCGCACGACGCCGACACGCCTTCGCTCAGCGACTCAAGGTCCGACTCCAGCATCGTCAGCACGCGCACCAGGCTAAGGTTCTCACCAGGGTCATACTCGTCATCCATGATCAGGCGGTTCTTCACCGCCTTCAACGCGCGACGGTACATGTGAGACACACCGTTCTCGCCCTTCACTTCAAGTTCGTCAAGCACAGCAGCCTGGCGGTCACTCAGCACGCGACGCGTGCTGTTACTGTTATTCTTTGATCCGTCTTTCATCGTTTTACGGTTTTAATGGTTAATAATCCTTTCATTGCTCATTAATCACAACCTCGGCCGCGGAGGCGGGAACTGCCGGAATCACTTCTTCCGCGCGAGGAGCAGCAGCCCCGGCCCCACATCTGGCCTTATGATTGATCTATTAACTTTTAACTTATCTTATGACCCCCTCGCGCGGGTGCTTTTGATTGCACCGCAAAGGTAGTAAATAATTCCATACTAAGGAAAACATTACCTCACTTTTTGTCATCTTTTTTATTGATGAACTCTAAACCCATGAAATCAGCCTTGATCTGGCACTTCTCGCCCCACAGGTTCATGTAGAGCATATTGCCATAGAAGGTGCCCATCCGCTCCCAGCGCCTCATCGGGTCATTATAGCAGTACAGGTCAACAGGGCCGATCTCCTCGGCCAGTTCATTGCCCGTGCGGCGCACCTCCACCCAGTCACACTCTATCCGCTGCACCAGGCGCACGCCCTTCTTGAACTCAAAGGCTCGCAATTCTCGTTGACTCATACCGCACCACCTCCTTTCTTCAAGGCCTCATAATAGTTAAGTCGATAATATGAAAGGCTTAGTGTAGCATACCTGCTGCCGGACCTAAAGAAATTCAGCCGGCCCTGTTGATATGACATTGTGTCTTGATGAATGAAAAGAATCTCCTTGGTTTTATTATGTTTTTTATTCAAGTCATCAACATAATCCCGGATCTCTCTAAGCATGTCTCTGAAGATGCCTGGGCCCTCGCATGCGCGAAATTCAATCCTATCGCGCAGGAAATTCTGAAGGATTTCAAACTTCTGGCCTTGAACTCCGTATATGCGAAGTTCCGTTGTGACAACAATCATGACTCCTCACCTCCTTCCTGCTTGAAAATGGCTTCGCCCTCCTCGAACATGGCAATCTGCTTCACCGGAGTGACATCGAAGGAGACCGCCACATGGCCGCTCTCGATCTGCGACCTTGACGGGTCGCCACAGTAAATCGTCACGCGTCCTCTGGCATGGTGCTCGACGGTGAGTGCGCGCGTCCTCGAGTATTTCCTGTCAAGCTCGACGCACTTGGTCTTAATGTACTTCATCAGGCTTACCACAGGCGTTTTCCCTGTCACCAGCGAGCGGTTCAGCTCATCGACTATGCGGAACAGCTCTTTGACTTTCTCGTTCTTGGGCTTGTAATACTGGAACGAATGGATGAAATACCTAGTACTCATACCTCACCTCCTTCCTCGCTCTCGCGCTCCTGGCGGTTCTGCTCGACATGCTGCAGGTAGGCCTCATGCAGTTTTTCGGCCTCACTGATATAATGCTTGTTGATGGCCCGGCGTTCCTCCTGATTGTCCTTGCACCGGTTGTCGAAGGCTGCCTCAGCATCATTCAATGCGGACACCAGCTGGCGCTCCAGCCCGATGACCTGCTTATGCAAGCCTTCGATTTTAGAGGTAAGATCCTCGAGCATGGCGCTGTCGCTTGGGTCGATGCTGTCATTCTGAATGCTCAAGGCGTGGCGCAGGTTCCCTCTTTGGTCCTTCAAGCGTTCAATCTGGGTCTTGAGGTTAAGACGGCGCAGGCTGTAGTCCTCCTTGATGCTGATGCGCTCCATGCGATAGGAGTTCTTGATGATCTTGTGTCGCTCATCCACCTGGGCGAGCTCGTCTTCCTTGGCTTGGCGCAGGCGGCGCAGGTCTGCAGCATACTTGGCTTCCACTTGCTGGGCACGGCGTTGTCTTGCAGTCTCGATCATAATTCGGCACCTCCTTTCGCGATATCAATGGTCAGCATGACGGCCAGGTGGAAGACCCAGGCAACTATTGCAAAAATGGAAACAGTTGAGTGTTGTTCCGTGATGAGCCATGAGAACAGGCACACCAGGGCGACAGCCGCCAGCAGGATGTTGACTTGCAAGGTTAAAAACTTCAGCATGGCTTGGCCCAATGCTGTGGCCAGCGCTTCGTCGCGCTCTCTCCGGGATTGGATTTGGATTGATGTGTTCATAACACTTGTTGGTTGTTTGGCTATGGGTGATATAAAGAAACGGCCACCCGTTCCGTTGTCGCCAAACAACCAACAAGTGTCATCCCGAGGGAGCGCTTTATTGATCCGGAAGGGCAGCCTTTCTATGGGCTGACTCGAGCACAAAAAAAGCCCGAGGTTTTCGAGCGTATCCGACGCTCCACGGCGATGACTAACATCGTTGGTTGTTTGGCAT
>ONJE01000009.1 GCA_900318045.1 uncultured Eubacteriales bacterium | reverse complement strand
CATCTTCGACGGCGGCAAGATCTTACTGGCAATCATTGAGGCGATCATCGGTCACCGCCTGGATGAGAAGGTTGAAAACTTCATCAACTACTTCGCTCTGGCAATCATCCTGATGCTGTTCGTATTCGTAACGATTCAGGACATCAGAAAGCTGTTCTGAAGCAGCTCCAACCCGTAAATAACAACGAAGACTGTCAACGTAAACATACTGCTGACAGACTTTTTTGTTGGAAGGCAACATCACCTACAGCCAATATTTCATCGACAATCAATATTTCAGGGTCAATGTTGATCGCCACGGCGAACGCCAGACGCACAAACATGCCGCTGGAATAGGTCTTCACTGGCTGATACACGAAATCACCGATATCGGCAAAGGCCAGTATATCGTCCAGCTTTTTATCGATCTCCTCACGGGAAAAGCCGATCATGGTGCCGTTCAGGTATACGTTTTCAATGCCCGTGTACTCCATGTTGAACCCGGCGCCCAGTTCCAGCAATGCGGATATTCGTCCGTTTACGGCAACATTTCCCTGCGTAGGATTCAACACGCCGGTGATGATCTTCAATATAGTGGATTTTCCGGCGCCGTTGACGCCGATGATGCCGACGGTCTCCCCCCGGCAAACCGAAAAGCTGACATCCTGTAGGGCGTAATGCTCTTTATAATAAACCTTTCGGGACAGGGAAAAAGCCTCCTTGATCCTGTCCCTGGGTTTTTCATACAGACGGTAGACCTTACTGACATGATCCACCTGAATCGTCGTCTCTCCCATGGTCATCCTTCAACTCCTACAGCACATCGGCAAAGTGTTTTTTCAGGCGCTTGAAGATGAGAAAACCCAAGACCATAACGCCCAGTGCGACCGCCCAGAAATATATCGTGAGCCTCGGGGTTTCCCAAAACCAGTGCTTGTTGATCAGCGCATTCCTGTAGCCGCTCACGATATAATACATGGGGTTCAGCTTCAGTATCGTCTTCAGTATGCCATCGGATAAGGCAGTTTCGATGTTCCACATGATGGGCGTCACCCAAACCAAAATCTGCATCAGGATGTTGATGATCTCTGAGAGATCCCTGAAAAAACCAACTATGGAAGATGTGATATAGCTCAATCCCAGCACGAGGATGAATGTGGCAAAGGAATAGTAGACGACCTGCAGCGAGTACAGGTCGGGCGCATGCCCATAGGCCCAGAATATGACCAGCGTCAGGCACACAAAGAAGATGTGTACATATATGGACGCCACAACCTTGACAACCGGCAATATGCTGATTTTAAAGACGACCTTCTTGACCAGGTAACTGTAGCTGATCAGGCTGCTGGTCCCGTTCGGCCAGGCATCTGAAAAGTAAAACCAGGGCACCAAGCCGGAAATCAGGAACAGCACAAAGGGCACCTCTACACCGCCCATCGCCTGCCGTCCTGCGCGCAGGCCCTTTTCAAAGACGAACCAGTATACCAGCACGGTGATCACCGGCTGCACAAACGCCCAAAATACACCCATCATGGACCCGGCATAGCGGGTCTTGAAGTCGTTTACGGAGAGACTGACAATCAGCCGGCGATTGTACCACAGGTCCTTGAAAAACGTAATAACAGTCTTTATCATGGATTAAACTCCAATACTGACATTTGATAATCGTCGCTCGAAGACAACGGAATCATATCTCCCCGTAAACGAAGTTGCAGTCGCTGTCATCCAGCAGCGGCGAATTGGTGTCCTTTGGGCTGAGCAATGACTCGACGACCTCGCCCCATTCCACGCCGATACTCGGATCGTTGAAGCGGATGCCCCGGTCGCATTCCCTGCTGTACAGGTTGTCCACCTTGTAGCAGAATTCCACGTCGTCCGTCAGCGTTTTGAAGCCGTGGCCGAAGCCCCTTGCGCAGGTCCACAGCCACGTCCAGCACGGCGCCCCGGGTCACGCGCACCAGCTTGGCCTGGGCCATCGGCGCATTCTGGAAGTGGATGCCCCTCAGTATGCCCTTCTGGGACGAAAAGGACTGGTTGTCCTGCACGAAGTTATAGTTCAGGCCCATCTCCTCAAAGTTCCGGGTGGACCAGGTTTCCATGAAATAGCCGCGCTGGTCGCCGAACACCTGAGGCTCGATGATATACACGCCCGGCAGCTTTGTCCCGATCTTCTTCATCAGTAGCGTACCTTCCCTTCCGCGACCGCCTTCAAATGATGGCCATAGGGACTCTTCCCATAGCGCTTGGCGGATGCCAGCAGCTTTTCCCGGGTGATCCACCCGTTCCTGTAGGCAATCTCCTCCGGCGCGGAGATCTTGATGCTCTGCCGCTGCTCGATCATGCGCACGAAATCCGCCGCCTCCACAAGGGAATCCATCGTCCCGGTATCCAACCAGGCAAAACCGCGGCCCAGCAGCTGCACGTCCAACATCCCCTGCTTAAGGTACATGTCGTTCAGCGTGGTAATCTCCAGCTCGCCGCGGGCGCTGGGAGCCACCTGGCGGGCCATCGCGGATACGCCCTTGGGATAGAAGTACAGTCCCGTAATAGCGTAGTTGCTCTTGGGCCGTGCCGGCTTCTCCTCCACGGAGACGACCTTCCCGGCTTCGTCAAATTCCACGATGCCAAAGCGCTCCGGATCGTTGACATAGTAGCCAAACACTGTCGCCCGGCCGTTTTCTTCGGCGTCCACCGTAGCGGCCCGCAGGATCTTCCCGAAGCCGTTGCCATAGAAGATATTGTCGCCCAGCACCATCGCGCAAGCGTCCTCGCCGATAAAATCCTCGCCCAACAGGAAAGCCTGTGCCAGGCCGTCCGGCGAAGGCTGCACCACGTAGCTCAGGTTCAGGCCGAACTGGCCGCCATCGCCCAACAGATGCACAAAACGGGGCGTGTCCTCCGGTGTGGAAATGATCAGTATCTCCCGAATGCCCGCCAGCATCAGCGTCGAAAGCGGATAGTAGATCATCGGCTTGTCGTAGACCGGCAGTAACTGCTTCGACGTCACCATGGTCAACGGGTACAGACGTGTGCCGGCGCCACCGGCGAGAACAATGCCCTTCATACCATCATCTCTCCTGTTACATTATTCTGTTGCAATACCCGATCAGATCGCAATGCAGCCCGAAACGTTGGCCGATCCCATGATCAGCAGTTCGGCCTCGCGCTCGATGCTGTTCAGCCGGGAAGCGTGCTTCTCCTCCACCATCACGACGGCATCCGCCTCGGAAGCGTCGGCAATTGCAGCGTTGTTGGTCAGGAAATCCCCTTCGGTCGCCAGTCCGACAGCACCCTCGAGCTTCGATTGCAGCTTCTGGCTGAGATTATTGAGCTTGTCCCCCGAAACCGTGCCTGTCAACAGCACGCACTTGCCGTTGTGGCGCTCCCGGAGCATCGCGACGATCTCATCGACGACCACATCCTCGCTGCTCGCGTGCTTGAATTCCCATTTCTCAAACAGCTTGTCCAGACCCTTGCCGGGACGCCGGGCGCGGGATTTCGCAAACTCGCCGTAGACGGGCAGGCCGTAGCGCTCCGAAAGCTCGCTGCCGCTGTGCAGCACACCGCTCATGATGTACTTCACGGCATAGATGGCCGCCAGCAGGAACGCCCCGACGATGAAGCCGATCGCCGCGAATTTCTTGATGCCCACGGGCTTCTTGGGCTCCTCCTTGTCCTCCAGGTCGTTCAGGATCTCCCGCTGCTCCTTCAGGGCTTCCTGCCATTCGAGGATCTGCTTGTTGATCTCGTCCTGCTTGGCGGAGAGGCCGCCGTCTATGCGGGAACGCACATCCTCGTCCATCAGCGTCAGTGTGTGGGCCTCCACCGCCTGGGCCTTGGCCGCGCTCACGGTATTCAGGCGATTGTCAAAATAATCGAGTTGCCTGACGACATTCTCCTGGGTATTGCCAATGACCGAAACGGTAATCGTATTCGACGCGACATCACCGCCGACGCCCACCAGCTCGTCGATATATTCCCGCTTGGAAGTTCCCAAAAGCGCTTGCATCTCCTCCGGATCCAGGCCGCTCATCAGCGTCGCGGTGTAAGCCGAAATCACGCGGTCCGCGGGGTCTTCCTGGACGCTCTCCGGCAGCGCGTCCAGCACTGCCTGGTCCACCTTGATGTAGTAGCGCTTGTAAGCGTACCATTCGTTCTGGGCGTCCAGCTGCATGTACACAGATTCGTTCAGGTAATCGTTCTTTTCCTTGATGAGGTTCGTGTAGGTCTTCACATTGTTGCGGGCGTTCCGCAGCGAATCCCGGAACTCCTGCAGGTCGACCTCCCACTTCTTCTCGGCCTTCGTCAGCTTGCCCGCCTCGTGGGTCAACTTGAGGTTAAAGAACTGGTAGGTGCCCAGCAGGATCGCGCCGATCAGCGCTGCCACCAATATGCTCCGCCAGCGGTACAGCAGATGAAAAAACAAATCTCTGAAGTCGATTTCCTGCTCGTATTCCCTGTTGATGATCATGTCATATCCTCCATTTTATTTATAAACCACTTTTTTCTCTCTGCAAAAACGTCAGGCCTGCCGCTGTTTCACGATGCCTTTCGCCCGCGTTATGGCCGCATCCACGAGGCCGGATATGCCAAAGCCCCTAACTTTTGTAGTTACGCGCTTCAGCACATTCCGGACTTTCATAAAGCCCAGCCAACGGCACTTGATGATTCCCGTCGTTTTCAAGCGGGTCGGATCCGGAAGGGCCGCCTCCAGCTCCTTTGCGCTCGTCGGCAGGCTGAGCTGGATCAGGGCACACTCCGACACCTGCTTGCGAAGGCGCTCCCGCCTGTCCGCATCCTCGATCAGCGCGCCAAGGGCGCGCGCCCAGCTTTCAGGCGTATTTTCGCACAGTACCGCACAGTCGGGAAAGGCCCTGAGCCGCGTGTAGGGATAGACGTCTGAGAATATCCCCACGGTGCCGGCCGCGGCATACTCGCTGAACTTGTTGTAGTGCTTGCAAGCGTGAAAGGGCGTGTCCGGCATTGGCGCCAATCCGATATCCCACTGCAATGCGTTCAACGTCCGCCGGTAGCCCTCGTAGGAATCGATATAGGGAATGCACCGCGCGCCCAGGCGTTCGGCAAATGCCGGCCTCGCGCCCAAAAACTCGAAGACAACCGCATCGCCAAACCTGTCCCCGGTCTGGATCAGCGCCTCCCTGAGGACATCCTCGATATCGCCGATCCGGTCAATCGAGCCCGCGAAGCCGATCTTCACAGGCCCTCCCGTCCCGTGGGGCCGGTATTCCACCGGGTCAATGGCAGGCTCCTCAATCTGAATCGCTCGCTTACCCCGTGCGTATTTCTCCAGCAGCAGCGGGGAAGGGGAGATGATGGCGTCGCTGAGGTCGATCATGCCCCTGATATAGCCCTGTATCTGCCTTTGGCCATAGTTTCTGGCACTGCTGACCTGCGGCGGTATGTTGAGAAGGTCGTCGTCCAGGATATAAGCAACGTACTTTCCCGCCTCGCGGGCCATTTGGGTCAATTGATACTCATACCAGCTGTCCAACCTGCCCAGCAGCACAATATCCGCCCAATCGAGGTCCCTGGATGCCAGCTTCATTTCCTGAACCGCGCGATATTCCACTTTACCCTGTCCCGCCAGATATTCCATCTGACAGTGACCGCAAAGCCGCACCGATGGAGTCATCGCCCGATAGATCAGGAGCACACGGCATTTTACCAAGGCTGTCATGCTTCCCTCTCCGGTCCGCACCGCCGTCCATTCCAAAATCTGTTCAACTTAAATTGTTCTCCCTGGTCATCAGCCCAACAGGGCCATGCCGACCTTCCGCTTTACGCCGTGAATCAGCCCGAGGTGCCGCCAATAGAAGGCCATACCGCTCCTGGGCTTTTCGAATTGGAGCAGGAACCGCTCGTCCTGGGGCTCAAGCTCATCCCGATAGGCCAGTCGAAACGCCCGTGCCTGAGCCTTCTTCATCAAAATTGAGCGACGCACGCAGCCGATGGCGCCCAACCGATTCAGCGCGTACCCCGCGCTTCCGACGTCCTTCGCGCCGACGGCATTCTTGCCATGCTGGCGATAGAAGCCCAACGGCTCGTCGATGTAGACGATCTTCCCGAATCGGGCCGCCACGACGGCGAGCCACCAGTCGTGCATGATGATTTGAGACATATCCCCGCAGCGCCCCGCCAGCCGGGCCAGCGCCCGATTGATACCCATCGCGCCGCCGGTGACCACGTTCTGCATCAGCAGGCTTCGGTAGTCGAAATGGCTGAAGTACTGGTCCTGATAGCGCATCAGCGATGGCGCCAGAGGCTTCAGCTCGGCGTCGGCAGGCGTTTGGTCGCTGAATACCAGCACCGGCATGTCCCTGCCCCACGCCGTTTCAGCGTCCTCGAGGGCCCTCCGTGTCTTCAGTACCTTGTCGGGATACCACACATCGTCCTGATCACAGAACAGCATATAATCCGCGTCACACCGGGCCATCAGGTGAAAGAAATGATCCCGGGCATTGCCGAAGCGCCTGCCGGAGCGGTACCGCGCAATCCGGTTGGGATACCGGAGAACGTATTCGTCGATGATCGCTCCGGAATCGTCCACAGATCCGTCGTCGGAGACCGTCAGGTGCCAGCGCTCGTCACTTTGGCTCAGTATGGAATCCATCTGCTCCGGGAGGAAGGCTTCGCCGTTGCAGACGGCCATCAGGATCTCCAGGGTCCTGTCGTTTCTATTCATTGCTTTCGCTCCGCGCCTTCGCTTTCCGCCTGCCCCGGCGCTTGCCGGCTCGGTTTCCCAGCAGCCGGGCCCCGCAGTCCAGCCAGAAAGGCAGCAGCTCGCCCGGGTTTCCCTGGCAAACCAGTTCTTTGGAGACATGGCGCACCAGCCTGAGGCCCTCGCCCGTTTCGCCGGCTTGGGCAAAGCGATCGCCGTAGCGCACCAGGAATTCGCCGATCAACCGGTTGCGAAGATACTCCTGCTTCAGCGTATGGTTGTGGGAATGCCATACCCTCGCCCCGGCGCTGTAAGCCAGGCAATAGCCCGCGTTCAGCAGGTCGGCGGCAATCAGCATGTCCTCGTTGGTCGAGATCGGATGCTCGAAGCCGCCCACCGCGTCGTAAGCCCTGCGGCAATAGGCCGCGCACACATCGGACAGCAGGTACCCCCGCACGCCAAGCCCGGGCAGGTCAGCGCTGTTCCAAACGATGCTCTCGTCCGGGTAGCGAAACGCCCGTACGGCCTTCTCATAGGCCCGGGCGTCACTCCGGGCCACCTGCCTGCCGCAGACCGCGGCCACGCGTTCGTCCCCGAAGGGCGCCAGCATCGCCGCCGCCCAATGCGCATCCGCCGGCAAGGCATCCTGGGTGAGCAGGATCACAAAAGGTGTGTCGCTGGCACGGATCGCCATGTCCCGGGTACCGCCGTGGTCGAAGGTCCCCCGCTTCACGGACATCAGCCGCACCCCAGGCATGGACGCGGCCAGTTCTGCCGTGCCGTCATCGGAGCCGGAATCGATGACGATGATCACATCGGGGGGCACGCTCTGCTCCAGGATGGCCTGCACCTGCCGCTGAAGCGTATCCGCGGCGTTCAGCGTGGGAATGATCGCCGCGTAGCGTAGCGCAGACCCTTCCCCCCGGGTACAGTCCCGCCGTACCAAATCAGAAGCGTATTCAGCTTTCCCGTGTTCAGGTCTATCGGTCACGTTGTCAATAAGCATAACGGGACCGAACAGGCATAACTCCACCCTCCGGCACCCCGGCATTTTTCGTCGCTATGTTCACACGCCCTCCCCGCCGCTGATACCCAGCGTCCGCTTTGAGCGCATGTCTGAGGCCATGCCCCACCATCAACCCTATCGTTGGCAGGGGTAGTCAGGTCGGCAAATGTCGAATTGCACAATTCGCCTATTATCACCGATACCTAACTATAGTAATCATAGCACAGCGCAATTGCGATGTCTACTGAGAACTATTAAATTTCAAACACATTTTGCCTTGAAATCATATTCATATCTTATTGTTTGGGCCGTCTTTTCGACAAATTATGGCCAGGCTATGGACATCCGGCGTCGCTTCAGTTATTATAGAATTATCAAACGAATCCCGAGGAGGAACACCATGTCAGACAACATCATTGATTTCAACAAGCGCCGACGCGAGCACATGAAGGACCAGCCGGTCAGTGAGGTCTCCATGGAGACGCTGCTGAAGGGCCTCGCTTCCGTACCCCGGAACAACCTGATGGCCAGCGTCTCCCAGTCGATCCACGAGAAGATCACCCGGCTGCTGATCCTGGCCGACATCGCCTCGAAGGCCTCGGACCTGCTCAGCGCCTACGGCTTTGATCCCGACAACTTCTACCTGGAGGACGCGTCCCTGGACCGCTACCTCTCCGGCATCATGGACGAAGGCGAGGATGCGCTTTGGAACGGCCCCTTCTTTGACTGGGACGCCGACGACAGCCGCAACTCCACTGTGCGCATGGTCACCACCATTCGCACCACCGAGGAGGACAGCAACGACGTCTCCATCCAGCTGGCCATGGAGCTGTTCAAGCTGGGCGAGAACGACGAGGTCTGGTCCCGCTTCAATAACGGTGAATGGATCGAGGACGGCCCGCCCGCCGACATCTTTGACGAACTGAACCTGGGTGAATTCGATGAAGACGAAGAAGACTGGAACGGCGCCGAAGACGAAGAAGACTGGGAGGATGACGACGATCCGAACAGCATTTACATGTACGACTTCAGCAATGCCGCCATGAAGGCGCTGACGCTGGCCGGCATCGACACGGTGGACCCGCTGAAGGCCATGACCGACGAACAGCTTTCCGCCATCCCCGGCCTGAGCGAAAAAGATGTAAAGCGCATCCGCAAGGTGCTTTCCTACGAGGACGAGGACGAATGAGCCGGCTTTCACAGCGGGCCCGGAATCCGAAGCGATTCCGGGCCCGCTGTCCATTTTCCCCGCCTTCAGGGCACCTCAAAAAGGCTCTCATCATCGTCGGGCGGCTGAATTTCAGCCATCTTCGCCTTGTATAACCCTGACTGCTTTTCAGCGCATTTTCTTCACCGCATTGTGCGCCCTTTGTCCGCAATTATTCGTTGACACCCAAGCCTGTTTGGGATAAAATGAAATACGATAGGGTATTTATAAATGACTATAGTATAGGCAAAACGATTTCCACAAAATCCCATCACGAAACCGAGGCGATCCCATGGCAACACCGGCAACCAACACCGAAAAGAAGCCCAAAAAGGGCGGCTACCTCCGCCTGGGCGACCTGCTGATCTCGGCGGGCCTGATCACTGAAGAGCAGCTCCAGGAGGGCCTTCAGCTGCAAAAGGGCACGGGCAAGCGCCTGGGTACCGTATTGCTGGAAAACGGCTTCATCACTGAGAGCGAACTTATCGAGGCCCTTCAGATGCAGCTGGGCATCGAATTCATCGACCTGAGCAAGGTCAACATCCCCACCGAGCTGGTACAGATGGTGCCCAAGAACATCGCCAAACAGTACCAGGTGGTGCCCGTTCGCCTGAACCGCGATGAGCTGTACATCGCCATGAGCGACCCTCTGAACTTCTACGCCATTGAGGAGGTCCGCAAGGCCGCCCGCCGCAAGGTGGTGCCCATGGTGGCCATGTCCTCGGCGGTGGAGCGGGCCATACAGGTGCTCTACGGCAACGAGGGCGCCGCCAAGGCCATCGAGGAAATGAAGCGGGAGGCCGCCATCAGCGGCGAGACCACCGCCTCGGTGGACACCGCCTTCTCCGGCAACTCCGTCAGCGAGGATTCCGTCAGCCAGGCCCCGGCCATCCGCCTGGTGAACGCCATCATCGAGCGCGCCATCACCGAGCGCGCCAGCGACATCCACATGGAGCCCCGGGAGAGCGAATTCTCGGTGCGCATGCGCATCGACGGCCTGCTGCGCGACATACTGACCGTACCCCGGGAACTGCAGGCCGCGGTCACCAGCCGCGTGAAGGTCATGAGCGGCCTGGATATCACCGAGCGCCGCGTGCCCCAGGACGGCCGCTTCAACGTGAAGATGCGGGACAAGGACATCGACCTGCGTATCTCCACGCTGCCCACGGTGTACGGCGAAAAGATCGTGGCCCGCCTGCTGGACAAGTCCGGCATGCGCCTCAGCCGCGACAGCATCGGCCTGGTGGGCGACGACATGGAGAAATACAAGAGGCTCATCCGCATCAAGAACGGCGTTATTTTGATCGTGGGCCCCACCGGCAGCGGTAAATCCACAACCATGTACACCATGATCGGCGACCTGAACCAGCGGGACGTGAACCTGGTCACGCTGGAGGACCCCGTGGAGTACAACATCGACGGCGTCAACCAGGTACAAATCAACGAGAAGGTGGGCATGACCTTCGCCAGCGGCCTGCGCTCCATACTGCGCCAGGACCCGGACATCATCGCCGTGGGCGAGATTCGCGACGGCGAGACGGCGGACATTGCCATGCGCTCGGCCATCACCGGCCACGTGGTGCTGTCCACGCTGCACACCAGCGACGCCCTGGGCACCGTGGAGCGCCTGATCGACATGGGCGTGGAGCCCTACCTGGTGGCCAGCGCCCTGAAGGGCGTGTTCAGCCAGCGCCTGGTGCGCCGCATCTGCCCCAACTGCTCCCAGCCCTACAACCCCACCGAGGAGGAGCAGAACGAGCTGGGCTTGCCCTACGACCCCAACCGGGTGTTCTATCGCGGCAAGGGCTGCCCCGAGTGCTTCGACACCGGCTATCGCGGCCGGACCGCCGTGTTTGAAATCTTCCCCCTTACCATACAGGTGCGCCGCCTGATCGCCAAGGGCGCGGGCCGCGAGGCGCTGGAGGCCCTGCTGAAGGATCCCTCCATCGGCTTCGTCTCCCTGCGCGAAAACGCCATCCGCCTGGTGGAGGAGGGCAAGACCACCGGCGATGAGGTGCTGCGCGTGATCTACGAGGACATCTGATAAACAGGAGGAACAGAAACATGCCTATGACCATCGAGCAGCTCGTCGTGAAGGCGCGGCAGGACGGCGCGTCGGACATTCACCTGATTCTGAATCTGCCGCCCAAGTACCGCAAGGACGGCCAGCTGGAGAACATGGACGACACCCCGCTGACCCTGTCCGACTGCGTTTCTTACGCCCGGGAGCTGGCGGGCACGCCGGAGGCCTACGACGATTACCTGCACACCGGCGAGCTGGACGCCGCCAACACCTACGCCGGCAACCGCTGCCGTATCCACATCTTCCGCCAGCAGGGCGCGCCTTCGGTGGCGCTGCGGTTGCTGTCCGACCGCATCCCCAAGCTGGACACCCTGGGCCTGCCCCCGGCCGCGCTGAAGCTGCCGGACCTGCACAAGGGCATCGTGTTGGTCACCGGCGAGACCGGCAGCGGCAAGTCCACTTCCCTGGCCGCGCTGCTGGACTTCATCAACCACACCCGCAAGGCCCACATCGTGACCCTTGAGGACCCGGTGGAGTACATCTACACCCCCGACAAGTGCGCCATCAACCAGCGCGAGGTGGGCAAGGACACCATGTCCTTCGCCGCCGGCCTGCGCGCCTCCCTGCGCGAGGACCCCAACGTGATACTGATCGGCGAGATGCGCGACCGCGAGACCATCGAAACCGCCATCACCGCCGCCGAGACCGGCCACCTGGTGTTCGGCACGCTGCACACCGGCAGCGCCTCCGACGCCGTGGACCGCATCGTGCAGGTGTTCCCCGAGGGCATGCAAACCCAGATCCGCCTGCAGCTGTCCATGTGCCTGCAAGCCGTGCTGACCCAGCAGCTGATCCCCAAGAAGGGCGGCGGGCGCGCGCTGGCCGTGGAGATGATGGTGGTCAACGACGCCATCCGCAACCTGATCCGCAACGGCAACACCCCGCAGATCGCCAACACCATCGCCACCAGCGCCGCCATCGGCGGCCAGACCATGGACCAGGCCCTGGTGCGCCTGGTGCGCGGCGGCCAGATTTCCAAGGACAACGCCCTGCGCTTCGCCCACGAGACGGAGTACGTGCGCAAGAACGCATAGACCACGACAAGCATGACCGCTCAGCCTGCGGCGAAGGGCATGCGGCGGCGGCCCCAGGGCCGCCGCCGCATGCCCCGGGAACGTACAGGATTGAACGGCGTTGAAGGAGGCATTTATGCCCACCTATAAATACACCGCCGTCTCCCGGGACGGCAAAAAGGTTTCCGGCGTCATCGAGGCCTTCAACGAGCTGGACGCCGCGGCAAAGATCAAGGAAAACTATGCCATCGTCTCCCAGCTCAGCGAAGTCAAGGCCGGCGGCAAGCTGTCCCAGTTCATGAGCCTGGACATCGGCGGCAACAAGCTCAACGACAAGGCCTTCACGCTGATGTGCAGCCAGTTTTCGGTCATACTGCGGGCCGGCATCCCCATCTCCCGCACCGTCGAGCTGATCGCCGACAAGATGACCGACAAGCCCCTCAAGCGCATACTGGAGCAGGTGGCCAAGGACGTGGAGAGCGGCCGGTCGCTTGCCACGTCCTTTACCGAGCGGGGCCGCAAGCTGTTCCCGGTCACCTTCATCGAGACCGTGCGCGCCGGCGAGGAATCCGGCAGCCTGGACACGGCCTTCGATTCCATCAGCAAGCACTACGCCAAGCAGAGCAAGATGAAGGGCAAGGTGCGCGGCGCGCTGATCTACCCGATCTTCGTGCTGATCGTGGCCATCATCGTGGTCATCGTGCTGATGGTCAAGGTGGTGCCCACCTTCACGGCCATCTTCGCCGAGCAGGGCTCCGAGCTGCCCCTCCCCACCCAGATCCTGATCGGCATGTCCGACTTCTTCCGAAATAACATACTGGTCATCCTGGGGGTTTTCGCCGCCATCGGCCTGGGCTACAAGCTCTACGGCAACACCGAAGCCGGCCGTGTGAACCTGGCCAAGCTGCAACTGAAGCTGCCGGTGCTGGGCAACATCGCCAACCTGAACGCCGCCAGCCAATTCGCCAATACCATGACGATGATGCTGCAGGCCGGCCTGCCGATGACCAAGTCCATTTCCATCACCTCCCGCGTGATGGACAACTACTTTATCAGCCAGGAGGTCGGCAAGATCTCCTCCCGCCTGGAAGAGGGCCACACCCTGGGCCACTGCCTGCGGGAGGCCAACTGCCTGCCGGCCATACTGGTGGACATGGCCGCCGTGGGCGAGGAATCCGGCGAATTGGCCCAGACCCTGGGCATGACCGCCGAATACTACGACAATGAGCTGGAGCAGGCCACCGCCGACGCCCTGGCCAAGCTGGAGCCCGCGATACTGGTGTTCCTGGCCGGCTTTGCCGGATTCATCGTCATCGCCATCTACATGGCCATGTTCGGCATGTACGCCGGTATGTAATCAAACGGGAGGCAACCCGTATGAAGCTATGTTCAAACCGCGGCGGCGTCAACCGCGTGATCGCGTTGCTGCTGGCGGCCATCGCCGTGATGCTGGTGGTCGTACTGCTCCCCGCCTGGGACGACCTGCGCCTGCTGTCACAGCGGCTTTCCTGCGAGCAGGCCATGAAGTCCGCCAAGGACGGCCTGATCATCGAATACCTGGGCCGCTTCAAGGAGGGCTCGGTACAGGACGCCATGAACACGCTGGACCAGGTGATGATCGCCCGGCCCAACATCTGCCCCGCCGGGGGCGAGGTGTACCTGATCAAGAACAGCGACGGCATCTACGAGCCCCTGTGCGGCCTGCACGACAGGAACGAACGCCAGCGGACCCGGCTGAACGCCTCCCGTGCGCTTGAGCTGCTGCGCGAAAAACGGCGCGCCGCCCTGCGAAGCAGCAAGGGCGTGGAGCCCGACGCCGTGACCATCACGCTCAACAGCCAGCCGCTGTCCTGCGTGCGGGTGGACAAGGTGCAAAAGCTGCGCCGGGGCACCGCCACCACCGACGGCTTCGACGGCGTGGTGGCCTTCTACGGCCTGGCCGGCGAGGGCAGCTTTCCCGCCGAGGACGTGGAGGAGGGCGACATCTTCTATTTCGTCTACGCCGACGAAAACCACTGCGCCATCTGGAAGGCGAACGACGGCTGGTCCGGCGACGCCTACTGGCAGCAGTAGATGTGCATGGACTCAGGGAACCAGGGGGATGACTCTCTCAGTCAGCCTGCGGCTGACAGCCCCCTCTGACTCCCCCAGTCAGCTTCGCTGACAGCCCCCTCAAGGAGGGGGCCTGAACGGGAGCCTTGAGAAGGCCCTTGTCTCAGCGCTTTCCAAAAGCCTCCCTCCCAGAGGGAGGTGGCCCCGCAGGGGCCGGAGGGAGTTCGTCATCCCATATCCTGACCAACACCATACACATCCACCCCACAGCGGCGGCGCCTGCGCCGCCGCTGCATTTTTCGCAATCCACACGCCTGTCATCCCGTGCGCAGGGAAGGATCTTTCCGTAATATTCCTGTAATATGCCATAATATTTTCTACATATCCATCTTGACATCGCCGCCCACTTGCATTATAGTTAATCTTGAACCATAAGCTGACAAAAGAGGATGTCGGGAGGGGGTGCGAGATGTCGATTTATGAATACCGTCCCCTGCTGATATTCTGCGTGGTCATGGCCGCCTGCTTTGGCGCGGTGGCGGGTTCGTTTTTGAACTGCGCCGCCTTGCGCATCGTCCACGGCGAGCCCTTCGTCAGAGGGCGCAGCCACTGCCCCCACTGCCGCCATGTGCTGGGGCCGCCGGAGCTGGTTCCGGTGTTCAGCTGGCTGATCCAAAAAGGGCGTTGCAGGAACTGCGGCGAAAAGATCTCCGTCCGCTACCCGTTGACCGAGCTGATCTTCGCCCTGGTGACGGTGCTGTGCCTGCTGCGCTTCGACCTTACGGTGCTGTGCCTGCGCAACTGGGTGTTCCTGGGGTGCCTGTTCCTGCTGACGCTGACGGACCTGGACGCCATGATCATCCCCGACGGCTGCCACATCGTGGCGCTGCTGGCGTGGCTGGCGTCGCTGCCCTTCGTGGGCATGGGCCGGGGCGAGATCATCACCCACCTCATCGCCGGCGTGGCGATGGGCGGCGGGCTGCTGCTGATCTCCCTGGCCATGGACAAAATCATGGGCCGGGACACCATGGGCGGCGGCGACATCAAGCTGATGGCCGTGGTGGGCCTGTACCTGGGCCCCATCGGCGCACTGTTCGCGCTGGTGCTGGCCTGCGTGATCGGGCTGCTGTTCCACGCGCTGCGGCGCGGCGAGGAGGCCCGCCCCTTTCCCTTTGGTCCCTCCATCGCCGTGGCGACGGCGGCCATGCTGCTGTTTGGCGCGCCGCTGGTGGCGTGGTACCGGGGGCTGCTGATGTAATATGTGACAATCAAACCTGATGTAGCGGCGGCGCCTGCGCCGCCACCTGCCATCGGCAAAAATGGCGGCCCGGGAGCCGCCGTTGCAGGAGGATAACCCATGGCAAAGACGATACTGGGCATCGACATCGGCCACGACCAGCTGAAGCTGGCGCTGGTCAAGGGCAAGCGCGTGCTGCGGGTGGCCACTGCCGACATGCCGGAAAACCTGTTGCGGGAAAACCAAATCACGTCCCGCGAATCGATGGCCGAGCTGCTGCGCTCCGTGATGAAACAAAACAAGCTCCGGGCGAACCTCGCGGCCTACGCGCTGCCCAACGAGGCGGTGTTCATCAAAAATGTGGAAATGCCGCTGATGACGGTGGACCAGCTGGAATACAACCTGCCCTTTGAATTCAACGACTACATCACCGGCGAGCGCAAGGACTACGTGTTTGACTACGCCGTGGTGTCGGACCCCAACGAGCAGGCCGCCGAGGCCGAAGCCGTGGCCCCGGAGGGCGAGGAAGGGGCCGAGGCCCCCGAGCCCATCATGGAGCTGCTGGCCGTGGGCGCGCACCGCTCGCTGCTGGAGGACGCCCAGGAGAGCCTGCGCAAGGCCGGTCTGCGGCTGGTGCGCACCGCCCCGGCGCTGTGCAGCTACATCGACCTGATCCGCGCCCAGATGGAATTCCTGTCCGGCTTCGGCGATGAATACGGCATACTGGACCTGGGCTACCAGTCCATCCGCATGTACATGTTCAAGCGGGACAAGCACGTGGCCACCCGCGTGCTGGAGGTGGGCATGAGCCGGCTGGACGACGTGCTGGCCGACGCCTACGGCGTGGACGCCCACCTGGCCCACACCTACCTGATGAGCAATTACGAAAACTGCCAGGACCGTGAGGAGTGCCGCAACGCCTACGAGAGCATCGCGGTGGAGCTGATGCGCGCCATGAATTTCTACCGCTTCAGCAACCCCAACAGCGTGCTTTCCGACCTGTGGCTGTGCGGCGGCGGCGCGGTGATCAAGCCCCTGGCCGACGAGATCGGCGACATGCTGGATTTGCAGCTGCACCCCGCCACCGAGCTGGTGCCCGGGGGCGACGGCATAGAATCGTGCAACAGCTTTGTTCAGGCCATCGGCATCGCGATGAGCTGATTTCGGAGGGATAAACGTGGCAGCAAAGAAGACCAAGCCAAACAAGGGCAAGGGCAAGAGCGTATTGAAGGGCAGGATGCCCACCAAGCGCACCATCAACCTTGTTCTGGTGGATGAAAACAAGATAAATCCGCTGATGGCCATACTCGGCATACTGCTGATCGTGGTGCTGGCGGGCGCTTTCAGCAAGTTCCTGGTCATCGACCGGATGAGCGCCATGTCCCGGGCCCAGGCGCAGGTGACCCAGCTCCAGCGCGACCTGGACAGCGCCATGGACGCCCTGGACAACATCGGCGACATCGGCGAAACCTACGCCCACTACACCCTGGAGGGCATGACCGCCGCCGAGCTGAACCTGGTGGACCGCACGCTGGTGCTGGCCCTGGTGGACAGCATACTTCCCGTGGTGGATCCCGGCCCCAGCGAGGAAGAAATCGCCGCGATCCTGAAAAGCATGTTCCGCGACGCCCCCATCACCGACAACGACGGCCTGACGGACGCCCGCCAGCGGGAGCGGCTGGACATGCTGGAGCAGCTGGTGCCCGTGCCGGAATATGTCATCAACCGGTGGAGCCTGACCGACAACCTGCTCACCGTGGAGGTGAACGGCCAGACCCTGGAGCGGCTGAACGAACTGCGCCAGCAGATCGAACGCAGCCCCATCGTGGACAGCTGCGCCATCGTCACCGCCAACAAGGACGCCCGCAAGGCAATCCAGGATGGCGTATGGGCCCGGTTCATCGTGTACCTGCAAAAGCCCGACGGCGAGATCACCGTCGAGGAGGTCGCCGGCGACGGCGGCGGCAACAAGCTTTTGGACGACATGAAGAAGGTCACACAGTTTGTCGGAGGGGAGGCGAGCACCGGTGAAAATAATGAGCCGTGATTTCACCCGCACCGAGAAGATACTCATCGCGGTGCTGGCGCTGATCCTGCTGGGCCTGTTCTACTACCAGTTCGTGGAAAAGACGGTCCGCCAGTCCATCACCGACGCCCAGTCCGAGGCCCAGATGCTGCAAACCGAACTGGACGCCGCCCAGGCCCGGCTGATGGCCGCCAACAACATCAAAAACAGCATGGACGCGCTGGAGGCCTCCGGGCAGAAGTCCTGGATGGGCAGCTACAACAACAGCCGCGCCGAGGTGGCCTTCCTGAACACCATACTGGCGGACACGCTGCAATACTCGGTGACCTTCAGCAACGTCACCCGCGCCGGCAACCAGATCCGCCGCAGCTTCACCCTCGAGTACCGCACCGGCAGCTATGCCTCGGCCCACGAGATCATGGCCCGGCTGTGCCAGAGCCACGACCGATGCCTGATCAGCGACGCCAGCTGTTCCATGGAGAACGACGGCATCGTGGTCGTGCGGCAGGCCGCCACCTTCTACGAGACCATGGTGGGCGGCGTCCCCGACGCCGGCCTCCCCGCCGACAGCGCCGCGGCGAACAGCTGAGGACCGGGGCAAGGGAACGACCTCTTCCCCACCCAAAAAAATTTTGTAAAGGTATTGCAAAAATCACGGACCTGTGTTACAATGTAAGAGTGAACCGGTGCCAATAATTGGCACACCCCAAAATCGCATTTCCGGCTGTTCCCGGCAGCCAGAAAGATACATATCCGGCTCATGCGGCGACCGGCCGTGAGCCGCGTGAGTTCAACAATCTACATGTAGAAAGGATGACTTGATTTGAAGAAGAACAACAAAAAGGGCTTTACCCTGGCCGAGCTGCTGATCGTCGTTGCGATCATCGCCGTGCTGACCGCCATCGCCATCCCGGTATTCACCACCCAGCTGGAGAAGAGCCGTGAGGCGACTGACCAAGCCAATGTGCGTAGTGCGTATGCGGATGTTATGGCTCAGTACCTGACAAATGCTGACAGTGGCTATTCCATGACGGTTTCCGCCCGTCAGACACAGTCTGGTTGGCAAGGACCGTCTGGCACCATTCCGACACAGGTTGATGGAAAAGAAAGCCAGATCCAGTATGACGCTAAGACCACTGGAAATAATTATACCGTCAGTATTAATACGAGCGGAAGCGTTACCATCAAATAATCTTTTTTGTGAGGATTGATTGCCGGGAAAGCAATCCGAGGCACATAATTATCAGATTTAATGATGGGATGGGCCCTGCCTCAAATGCGGGGTCCATTTTTTTAATATAGGGAGGAACGCGGGATGAAAAATAACAGAGAAAACCATACTGACGCCAATGTATTACGACGGCT
>ONJE01000295.1 GCA_900318045.1 uncultured Eubacteriales bacterium | reverse complement strand
AATGCGGCTCACGTCCAGTATGTCGTTGATCAGGGCGAGCAGGTGGCGGGCGCTGTCGCCGATCTTTTCAAGGTATTCCCGAAGCTGCGGGGTCAGCCCCTCCTCATGCTGTGCAAGCGTATGGATTATGGCCTGACTGTCATCCCTTGCGATGATATCCTCTTGAAGCCTGCGCTCATTAAGTGCTTCAGGCGGTAATTCTTCCTTCTCCCTATACTGCCCTTTGAACTGGATTTATGTCTTACTGTACTGTTATTTAGACTGTTTTCAGTTCTGTTTGCTATGCCTTTTTTCCCTGTTTCTCTGCCTCTTTTCGTTCCCTGTCGTTTTTCCTCTTTGCCTTTCTTCCAGTTTCTACCCTTTTTCTTTCTCGTTTTGTACGACTTATTTCCATTCCCTTTTCCTCCCTTTTGATCTGGAAGTTACCTTTGCACTTCAGGTTCATTCAGCGGTCATCGTTTGCGTTCGTTCACCGTTTCCCACTATACGTTCGGCCTGTCGCACTGTGGCGCAAACGGCCGTTTGCAACCCGGCGCCGGATGCGGTATAATAGAGCCATCCTACCAATGACGCGGAGGTTCCGACCATGTCCATCTGGCTGATACTGCTCATCGCGTTCGCCGTGCTGGCATTTCTGGCCCATCCCAGCCTGCGGTACGGCAAGTGCCGCCGCTGGCGGGGCGAGCGGTTCGCCCACCGGGGGCTGCACGATGCCGAGAGGGGCCTCGTGGAGAACACGCTGCCCGCCTTCATCGCCGCCCGGGACCAGGGCTTCGGCATGGAGCTGGACATCCGCTTTTCCAAGGACATGCAGGTGGTGGTCTTTCACGACGACGACCTTCTGCGCCTGGCGGGAGACGGGCGCAAAGTGCGCCAGCTGACCCTCGAGGAGCTGAAGGCCATACCGCTGCGGGGCATCGACGACGCCCGCATCCCCACGCTGCGGGAGGTGCTGGACGCCGTGAACGGCAGGACGCCGCTGCTGATCGAACTGAAGAGCGGCCCCGGCAACGGCCGGCTGTGCCGGGCGCTGATGGAGCTGCTGGAGGGCTATCCGGGGGAGTACATCGTGGAATCCTTCAACCCGCTGATCGTGGCCTGGTTCCGCTTCCACGCCCCCCATGTGGTGCGGGGACAGCTGGTGGGGCCGCTGCAGAGCTACCGCCCCACCGTCAATGGCATCACCGCTTTCTTCATGGCAGGGCTGCTGGCCAACTGCATCTCCCAGCCCGACTTCGTGGCCTACGACGCCAACGCCCTGCGGTTCTTCAGCCCCCACTTTCAGCGCACTCTGTTCCGCACGCCCATGGCGGCCTGGACCGTGCGCGACCCGGCGCTGGCGGCGCTGGTGGAGAAGCGGGGCGAAATGTGCATATTTGAAGGCGCGGGAAAGTTCTGATTCCCGCGCCTTTTCGGTTCTTGACCGCTATTGTATCGCGTCCACGGCGCCGTGGTCGTAGTAGACGGCCACCAGCGTCCGGCGGTCGACGATGCCCGTCTTTTCCAGGCTGTAGGCCTCCTGCAGCGACATCACCGCGGACTCGGTCCGGGGACCGAAGCTGCCGTCGGCGGAGCCGCCCAGAAAGTACCGGCGAATCAGGCCCTGCTGGACGCGCTTCACCGGCGCGCCCTTCGAGCCCTTCTGAACGCCGTAGCCGTACCAGCCCATGACGGTGTTCACGAAGGCGGTCAGCCTATCGCTGCCTGCCAGAACGGGCGGGGTCTTCCAGAAGCGGCCGTTGCCCCGCAGGGTGACCGTCTCCCCGGGGTCGCTCGTCTGGGTGAGGGCGACGCTCTTCTCCGGGTTGGACAGCTGCACGGCCGTCAGCTTCACGGTGCAGGAATAGCCCTCGGCGCTCATGCCGCCGCCGGCGTACTCGCCGTAGAGCCTGAAGCTCTGACAGGCGCTGACCAGCACGTCCGCGTCGTTCGGGTCGCCCACGAAGCGGATCACCCCGCCGGAGGCCTGCTGTATGTCGTCGATCCACTGTTCGAGCCAGCCGGTGATCTCCGGAATCAATCCCTTATCGCCGACCCTGTAGATGTCGTCCCGGTCGATGCCCACCTCGCACTCCGGGTCCACCACCATGTAGGCGTTCAGCGGCTGGGCGTTGGCGGGCTTGTACAGCGGCATGCCGTCGGTCAGGCCGACGCCCATTCGCTCCGCCAGTACAGAGGCCTGCTCGTACCCTTCGCCGCGTCCGCGCGGCAGAGGCCCGGCCCGTAGATGACGTCGGCGCGGGCGGCAACGGTCAGCAGCATGGCGGTCAGCATCAGCAGAAGGATTCGGACGTGTCTCATGGTTTATGCTCCTTTATACGGGTTTGTGGGGGAACAACAACTTTGACGTGTTTCCCCGCATTTTCGTTCCAGGGTCTGACAGACCGGTTATCACAGTCTGCACATCTGCCCACAATCGCCGCGATAAGCCCTCTATTCCGTAAGACTCTCACGGAACTTGGATTTATAGCTCCAGGAGATAATCGTGTCGTTATACTTGTCCACCGACAGCTTCATCCCCAACAGCTGCCCGCTGAGGCCGCTTGTGTCTACCTCGCTCGGATCATAATACAGGTATTTATAACCCAACAGCCGCCCATCCATGCTGATCACACTGACGCGCATACTGTAGGACTCGGTGTTCAGGCTGGTCCCGGAAGACTTGCTGGTGAATGTTCCAAAGTACCTCTTCCCCACGATCTCACTGAAGCAGAAGGTTTCCGGCAGCGCTTCCATCCGCGCGTTCACCTCGTCCAGCGTATGCGGGACGTACTGGCCCTCCTCCGCAGGGTGCATCATCAGGTCGGACCCTGCCACCGGCTTGCACACATAATCCGCATCCACCATGTACACCATGGGTTCCCCGACATCCTTGGCGCTGATGTCCCGCTCATCGCCGTAGTCGTCCCGACAGGCATTGATCGCCGTCAGGTAATCGCGGCTCTCCAACGCCTGCTGGTAGTCCGCCATCCGCGTAAACAGGGTCTCTTCCCCTTCCGCGAAGGTAAACTTCTCGCCCAGCAGATCGGCGATCTTCCTGCCCTTTTCCAGTGCCACGTCCTCCGCAATCACCACGGACATGCTCCCGTCGGCGGTCGCATAGGTCATGTCGCAGGTGTAGTCGCCTTCAAAATTCCCCGAATGGCCACGCTGGCGCTCAAGCTCCACCAGCAGCAGCGCATTGGCCTGCTCCGGCGAGGCGAGGGACAGGGTTTCATCCTCGAGGAAACCCGTTCCATCCTTTTCGTACAGTATGACGCAGAGCGGCGAAGCCAACTGCTTAATGCCTTCAAGCTGAGGGAAATACCGGAAGTGGTTGATTCGCATCTGCCTTGCCAGTTCCGTCGCCTTTTCATCGTCCTTCACTGCGATTTGTCCGTTCTTCGATGTGCCGCCCGACGAGCATCCGGCCAGGCTCAGCGCCAACAGGGCGACGCAAAGCAACGCCGCGATCCTAATTTTCCGGCTCATGTCACCATCCTCCTGTATCATTCATACATTCAGGCTGAAAACCGCCTGTTCTGCGGCGATCCCGCTACTGTATCCGGGTGAACTTCACCGCCGCCAGGTCGAAGGGATAATCTATGTTGTCGTCGTCGGCGTGGTAATCGTACCTCAGCACGGCCTCGGCGCCGTCGTCGTTCAGGGCGAAGCCGCGGAAGTGGATCTCACCGATATCCATGTCCTCCGCCACCTCCACAGCGTTTTTCGAGGTCGTGGAACGCTTGGAGGAGGTGGTGTGCACCCGCTTGTTGCCCAGGCGGTATTCCACGTCCATGTCCTGGACTAACACGGTCAGGTCCTTCAGGTTCGCGCCGTCCTCCGACAGCACGAAGGCGACGTACACCGCCTTGGCCTGGGAGGGGTTCGCCACGCTCAGGTACAGCGCCTCGCCCGCGCCGGGCTCGGGCACCTTCATCCCCGCGTCCCTGGCCTGCTGGACCGTCGGCGCGTCGACGGCGGGTATGGTGACGTTGCCGGTCGGGCTATACAGCTTCAGCTCGGCTTCGGCCCGGAAGTCGCCGTCCACGCTGTCCTGTGGCTTTTCACAGTGGCCGGCGATCACCATGCGGCATGAACCCTCGCCGTCCTTCAGGCGCAGGTCGTACACGCCCATGTCGGTGGCCTCGTCCAGACCGATGTCCGTGCCGCCGCCCGCGTCCAGCAGGATCCAGTGATCCTCCTTGGTGCGCGTCTGGCTGTCGATCAACCAGGGGTCGCCGCCCTCCTGGGGCACCTTCAGCGCCTCGCCGAACAGCGTGACCTCGCGGATGGACATATCGTTGGGCGCGGCGACAAAGGCCAGGTACAGCTTGGTCTGTTTAGTAAAGATCGCATCGCTCACGCCCAGGTACAGCTTCTCGCCCTCCGCGAGGGTAGGGATCTGCATGCCGGCTTCATACGCCTGTCTCAGCAGGATGCCGGGTCCGACCCCGATGCCACTGATGCCAGACTCGCCTGTACCGTCCGGTTTTTTCACCGACCCGGCGGGCAGCCTGGTCACGTCCACCCAGACGGCGGGCCGCACGCCCAGGTTTCTGTTGGCATCTCGTTCGTCGAACTTACCCTCGTCATCGATGCATCTGGCCCGTCCCGGCAGCACGCCCGTGTTCCGGACCCAGCACATGCAGCAGCCGTTGTCGCCAGGCGTTGCGCCTTGAGCCTGGGCATAAGGCGTCGGGACACAGGCGCGGTAATCCGGTGTGAAAATCTTCTCCACCTCGACGTCAGACAGCAGAAACACCTTCCCCCTGCTGGAAACGCCGTTACTGTCCACGGTGATGGATTTGATCGCGTCCTTGTCCTCCGCGCTGAAGGCGGCATTATAGAACGTCCATTCCAGCCATTCCTTCAGAGCGCAGTTATCCCAGGTCAGGCTGACCTCACAACTTCGATTGTATTGCATGCAATTCAGCGCGTAGCGGCTGACCAGCAGAGCTTCCCCGTCCTCGACGCTCGCCACAAGCCATTCGATGGGCTCGGGCGCGTCCGCATCCTCAAAAGGATAGCTGCCGAAGGACACCATATCCCCCACCTCTGGCGCCGCGTCTGTCTCCGCGACGGCCACCGCGCCACAGAGCAAAAAGGCACACAGCAATAGGGCAACAATACGCTTCATTATGCTTTCCTCCTCTGAATCGACATGGGATTCCAGTCGGTTTACGGACTTGGGGCAATGCCCCGGGCGATGCGATGACCGCCCCACAAATCCTATTTACTCAAACATGTGGATGCAGTTCTCGCAGATCGCGCTGCCCGGGGAGTGGTCCTGGGCGGCCATGCGGTCGATGTCGGCGTCAGTGCCCTTCACGCCGGTCAGCTTCAGCAGGTTGTTCTTCTGCAGCTCGCGGTACTGGTGGGACGCATAGAACACGTCGTTGGGCACGATCCAGGCCTTGACGCCGGCGAGGGGGCGGTTGCAGACGTCGCAGACGCCCTGGCCGGTGTAGACCTTGAACCGGTCGCGGCCCGCGGCGGGCTTGTCCAAGGCCACCTTCTGCGCCTTGGGCTCCGCCTGGGCGGCCGGGCCCTCCTTCAGCTTCTTCAGCAGCGCCCGCAGCGCTTCGTTCGGGCCCATGGAGAAGGGATTCTTCAGCAGGGTCTCCAGCCGGGAGACGATGCGCTGGGTGCCCACTTCCTCCAGCACCCGGACGGCCTCCTTCTGCACGTAGGTGAACCACTCGGCGACGTTGCTGTTCTTCTCCAGCACCGTCATCAGGTTGTCCTGGGCCATGTCCGAGGGGAACATGCCCATGATCCGCACGACGTTGGTTGCACCGTACCACCAGTGCTCGTTGTAGGTGTTGCCGGTGCCCGACTGGCAGGCGTTCATCGAGCGCTGCATGGCGATCATGGCGGGCGTGCCGCCGGACACCAGCTTGTCGATGTCGTCGTTGATCTTCGACCGCCAGCGCTGGCCCGTCTCGTCCAGCACCAGGGAGTCGTCGTAGTTGTTGAACACGTTGCGGACGTAGGGATCGTACTCCGCGGAGCCGTTGCGCCGGGCCGCCTCGTCGTTGAAGGCGGTCATCTGGTTGTTCACCTTGGTCAGCGCGCTCTGCATCTGCGCGCCCAGGCCGATCCTGGCGATCGCCTCCTGGGGATTATTCTGGGTGAACTGGCCCGCGGTCTGGATCAGCGCCTGGCTGACGTTGATCAGCGACATCGCCGCCACCGCCACCTCCGTAAGTCCCAGGGTCCGGCTGTTCAGCTGGCTCAGGGCGCTGTCGTAGGTGGAGTTCAGGCTGGCGTCCTTGTTGGCGCTCTTGGCGATCTCGATGGCCTTGCGGGTGGCGTCCATCTCCTGCTGGTTCAGGTCGAGAAGCCGTTTTTATAGTCGTGCTTCTCCCGCAGCTCGCCGCAGCGCTCGCACTTTTCAAAGCACTTGTCCTTCATCATCGAGAATTTGTGGTCCCTGGGGCGGATCTTGCCGCAGCGGCTGCACTTCTCCTCGCACTTGTTCGGCACGGGCTGGAAATCGTGCTGCTGGTCCCGGGTCTTGCCGCACTTCCTACAGGTACAGCCGTCCCACTTGTGTCCGAAAAAACACGCCATGATCGTATCCTCCTTTGGTGATGTATGCGTTGGGGCACTGCCTCGGCGTCAGCCCTCTGAAACCAGATGCAGATATTTGTCCAGCGACCGCAGGGCGAAGGTGTCCAGGCCGTTGCCGGTCAGGGGAAGGGGCGCCGCCAGCAGGTTCATCCGGGTATCGTCCAGTTCCGAAAGCCCCGCGTCATCCAACAGCACGTCGGTCTCCAGCGTCCCGAGGTCGATCAGCAGCAGTTCATTCCGGGACATGTCTATCGCCAGCAGCCTGCCGTCCCGCATACCGGCCAACGGAATCCAGACGCCGGCGGCGTCCTCGTCGCTGAGGACCGGAATGCCGTTTTCATCCATGCAGTCCGCCAGCGGGATGGCTCGCATGCCATCTTCACTGTGCGTGAGCAGCGAGACCGTTCCGGCTGCGCGGTCGATCAGGAAGGGCCGGTTCCTCTCCAACGTCATTTGGCTGAAGGCAACCACACGACTGCCGTCTCCGCCGGTCATGAAGATGCCGATGGCTTGGCCGAACTTCTGCTTCCCCAGCGCGTATTCCTCCCGGCTTCCATCCGGCGTGAGGATCGCAAGGGCGGTGGGCTGCCCGTTCTTCTTGTCGATCTCGGAGCGGTCCTGCAGCGCGCCGCAGACGCTGCCGTCGGGCAGACCGGCGGCGTACACCAGCGTCCAGCCCGGCATCCCGAAGTCGATGGGGGACGTCTCTCCGCTCTCCACGTCCCAGAGCATCGCCTCGGGCCTGAAAAACACGACGCACCGGCCGTCGATCACCGGCAGCGAGGGCATTCCCTGCTCCGGGCAGTACCACTTGCCGTCCCGGCAGTCCAGCAGCCCGAAGATGCTCATTTTCTCATTGAACAGCATCATGTAATCGCCCTGGGCGCCCTGGGGGTACATCATGCTGCTTATTCTCAGGCCAGGGTCCGAAAGTCGGGCCAGCCGGGCGTCTCCCGGCGCCTTCGCGTACATCTTCTCAAGCCTCTCGCGGAAGGCCTCGCGTTTTTCCTCGGGCTGCTTCCCGATCACGCCGAGCCAGTTCATCTCCAACTGCTCCTCCATGGCATCGTTTCCCGGCGCCAGGTACAGCCTCTCCCCGCTGCCCCGGTCCCAAAGATAGGGCGCGCCGCCGACGCCCACGATCAGCAGCTTCTCCCCGTCCGCGGAGATGCCTGCGACCCTCGGTTGCTCCAGCGCCGGGTCGAAGGCTTCCGCCGGCGGTTCGACCAGCTCGGCCCGCACCTGCATTCCCCAAAGGCTGTCCCCTTCGGCCAGCGCCGCGCAGGACAGCGCCAGGCAGAGCAGGATAACGAGTGTCCGCCTCATGTCTTTCCCTCCCGCTACTTCTTCCATGCGTCCTTGAAGCCCGCGCCGCAGAAGCTGGTGCCGTGGCCGGGCGGATTGACGAGGGTGCCGCCCTGGACCGTGCCGTCGGACACCAGCGGCTCGTTCCTCTGGCCGCGCACGATGCCCGACGGGGAGAGCACAGCCGCCAGCGCGGCGTCGGCGCGCAGCCGGTCCTCCACGGCGTCGATCGCCGGGTCGGGGCCGTTCATGCCCATCAGGCTGGCGATGCAGATCACGTACTCGTTGGCGGAGCCGTACAGCGTGGCGTTGGAATCGCCGCTGAACACGGTCATGCCCTCCATCATCGAGGCGGGCACCGCCCGGGCCACGGCCTGTCCCGCGGACAAGCCGTAGGCGCCGCCGCCCAGCTTTTCGATGTCCATGTACACCAGCAGCGGCCCCGTCGCCCGGGGCGCGGCGGGCTT
>ONJE01000184.1 GCA_900318045.1 uncultured Eubacteriales bacterium | reverse complement strand
CCCCGGGCCGCGCCGCAGCCACCTCGGCCCGCGCCACAGCCACCTCGGGCCGCGCCGCAGCCACCCCGGCCCGCGCCGCAGCCACCCCGGTCGGCGCCACAACCTGCCAGGCCTGCACCCAAGCCTGCGAACCGGCCCGGCGATATGCCAGGGCGCGGCAATCCAGGCGGGCGTCCCGGCGGTGGCATGGGACGGAGGGGTTGACCGGACAGGCGTCGAGCAGTCAAACAATTCCGTTTCGTCGTACTTCTGTTGGTATTATTTCAAATATATAGACTGTTGATCTGTCTTAATGACCAAAGGCCGCCCGGATTCGGGCGGCCTTTGGTGGTTTTCAGCGCTGTAGCGCTTTGCGCCGGGCGATAATGCGTTGCTTGAGCGCGTTGTAGAGGCAGGTGACGACTGCTGACAGTATGAATATGACGACGGGCGCGGTCGCTCTGTAGAAGTCGCGCATATTCAATTGCTTGACGAGCTTCGGCAGGTGCTGTACGAAGTATATGTGGATGATGTAGATGCCTGCGCTGGCGGTGTTGCCGAGCCATGCCAGCTTCTGCATGATTTTTCCCGACAACCGGGGGATTTGGGCAAACCAGAGGAACAAGGTCATGCTTGCGAATACCGCAAAGATATAGTTTTCCCGCGCGCCCTTTTTAATCACATCCTCAAAATGAAAGTGCTCGGCCATCACACCGGCAACCAGTATGATGCTGGCCACACCGAGCTGCCAGTGATATTTTTTTGTACGCTCGACGATATCATACTCCTTCAGCATCATGCCGATGCTGAGATTTGGCAGCGCAAAGATCAGCCAGTTGCGTGTATAGTAAACCGGATAGTATCTGCCGAGGAGGATGATCGAATACCGGCCGAATATGAAGTCGACGGCGATCAGGAACGGAGCGAGGACGTAGAGGATCTTCCTTGTCGCCCTGACCTTATCCATGAGGACGATGAAGGCCATGGCATAGAGCACCGCGTGGAGGTACCAGAGGTGTATGGCGAAGGGTGAGGTGTTGAACAGCAGCATCTTGCGCATGGTTTTCGCGTTGAATATGCTGGCAAGGTATTCCTTGATCGTCGCGGTGGGGTAGTTGTCGCAGATGCCGATCACAAGGTACAGGCTGCTGGCCAGAAGGAGCAGCTTCAGCGTATTAATCAGCTTGACGCCGCCCTTGCGGATTCCGAAAACGGCGCGGCCGTCGGCGTCTGTGGAAAGCCTGGACAGGGAAAAATAGCCGGTGATCATCAGGAATATCGGGATGGTTAACCTGGCCATCGTGGCAGGGTAGATGCCTATGGGTTGGGGGAATGGCTTGTGTGCGCTGATCACCAAAAAGGCACAAATCAGCTTCAGCAGATCAAGACCTTCGTTTCTCTTGCCCATTTGTCATTGTCCTCGCTTAAGGAAGTCAATTCAGGAAAACCGCGCAATGGACGCGACTCCTTTTTGAGCCGCCGGACGATTGCGCGGTATCGATGGTTTTCTTCTATGTCGGATATGAGGGATCCCTTACAGATTCAGAGGCTTCAGGTGCCAGATCAGCCGGTTGTATTCCTCGATGGTGCGATCGGAGGTGAACAGGCTGGAGCAGGCGGTGTTCAACACGGCCTTTTTCAACCACAGGTCGCGGTTGTCGTAGTCGGCCATCATCTTCTTCTGAGTGGTGATGTAGCTGGTCAGGTCCTTCAGCACGAAGTAGGGGTCGGCCATTCCGCCGCCGTCGCCGAACAGCAGGGAGTGGTAGATCTCCTGGAACATGCGGGGGTTCTCGGGGCACAGGGTGCCGTCGATCAGCTGCTCCATTACCTTGCGGATCTTCGGGTTGGTCTCATAGATATCATGGGCGCGATAGGTGGCATAGCCGCTCTCCACCTCCTGAGCGGTCAGGCCGAAGATGTAGATGTTATCAGCACCCACCTGGTCGTAGATTTCGCAGTTCGCGCCGTCCATGGTGCCCAGGGTTACCGCGCCGTTCATCATGAACTTCATGTTGCCGGTGCCGCTGGCTTCCTTGCCGGCGGTGGAGATCTGCTGGCTGATCTCGGTGGCGGGCATCAACAGCTCGGCCTGGGACACGCAGTAGTTCTCCAGGAACACTACGTTGATCAGCTTGGAGGCCCTGGGATGCTTGCGTACCAGGTCGCCTACGGCGTTGATCAGCTTGATGGTCAGCTTCGCGCGATGGTAGCCGGGAGCCGCCTTTGCGCCGAAGATGAAGGTGCGGGAATGGAACTGCTTGTCCGGGTTCTCGTCGATGTCGTTGTAGAGCATCATGATGCCCAGCGCGTTCATCAGCTGGCGCTTGTATTCGTGCAGGCGCTTGGCCTGGGCGTCGAAGATGCTGTCGGGGTTCATTTCAATGCCCTGGTGGCGATATACGTGATCGGCAAGGCGCAGCTTGTTGTGATACTTGATCTCGTCGAACTTCTGGCGGAAGGCTGCGTCGTCGGCGAAGGGCTTCAGCGCCTCGATCTTCTTCATGTCCTTGCGCCAGTCGGTACCGATGGCCTCGTCGATCAGGCTGGACAGCTCGGGGTTACACTGCATCAGCCAGCGGCGGTGGGTGATGCCGTTGGTGATGTTGACGAACTTCCTGGGCTCCAGCATGTAGAAGTCATGGAAGGTCTGGCGCTTGAGAATGTCGGTGTGGATGGCCGACACACCGTTGACGGAGTGGGTGTAGGCCACGCACAGGTTGGCCATGTGCACCTGGTTGTAGGCGAGGATCGCCATGTGGCCGATGCGCTCCCACTGGCCGGGGAAGGCGTCCCACAGCTTGGCGCACAGGCGGCGGTTCAATTCCTGCAGGATCATGTAAATCCGGGGCAGCTGCTCGCTGAACAGGCTCTCGGGCCATTTCTCCAGCGCTTCCACCAGCACGGTGTGGTTGGTGTACGCGAAGGTGCGGCGGGCGATCGCTTCGGCCTCATCCCAACCCAGGCCGTAGTCGTCCATCAGGATGCGCATAAGCTCGGGAATGGCCACGGCGGGGTGAGTGTCATTGATGTGGATGGCCACCTTGTCCGGGAAAATGGTCCAGTTGTAGCCATAGGTATCGATGAACTCCTTCACCGCGAACTGTATGGACGCGGAGGAGAAAAAGTATTGCTGCTTCAGGCGCAGCTCCTTGCCCTGGTAGCTGTCGTCGTTGGGGTAGAGGATCTTGGAGATGACCTCCGCCAGCTCCCGCTCCTCCATGGCCTGCACGTACTGGCCGCGGTTGAAGTGGCCCATGTCGATCTGATTGACGGCCTTGGCGCTCCAGGTGCGCAGGAAGTTGACCTTGGTGCTGTCATAGCCCACTACGGGGATGTCATAGGGCACAGCCTGCACGGTCTTGTAGTCCAGGTGACGGTAGTAGGTGCGACCATTGTCCTCGTAGGTTTCGATGCGACCGCCGAAGTGAATTTCCACCGCGTCCTGGGGATGCGGGATCTCCCAGATATTGCCGCTGGCCAGCCAGTTGTCGGGCACTTCGACCTGGTAGCCGTCCACCAGCTTTTGGCGGAACAGGCCGAATTCATAGCGGATGGTGCAGCCCATGGCGGGCAGCTTCAGTGTGGTCAGGGAATCCAGGAAGCAAGCGGCGAGGCGGCCCAGACCGCCGTTGCCCAAGCCGGGCTCGGGCTCTTCCTCGAACACGACGGAGCGATCAATGCCAAGCTCGTCCAATGCCTTCATGTAGTTGGTTTCGTTGACCAGGTTGACCATGTTGTTGTGCAGGGCGCGGCCCACCAGGAACTCAGCGCTGAGGTAGTAAACCTTCTTCGCCTGCTGCTCCTTACGAGCGTCGCGGGAATAGCTGCGGCGCTGCATGATCTCATCACGCACCACCAGGGCCAGAGCCTGGTATAGCTGCTCGGGCGTGGCGTCGGTCACATCGCACGCAAACTGCGTATGCAGCTTGTTGAGTATGCTCTTCTTGATCTGCTCAACGGTCATCCGTTTGAAATTCACAAAAACACCTCCGAATAAATGAAAGAAATGCCGCACAATCAAGGTGGTCAGCCGGCGAGAAAAATGTTCGTCATATGCGCCTGCAAATGGCGCAAAAGGCACCGCCAGGCGTGCCGCCCTATTGTGCGCTGGTTCCTTAAGGCATGACGTTAAGTACAACCGTAACTATAACACATTACGTGGGGTTGTGCAATGGAATGTGTGTTGATTTTTTGGGTGAAAACACGCATATTTAGGCGTTTTTGCCCTTTGTTCACGGGGATTCAATGACCGCTTTACAGGAATCGGCGCAAGAAACCCGGCGAGAGTATAAAAAGGACACGCGGGCGGGGGCGCGTGCCGCATAATGGCCATTCATGGGCTGAATTTGCATTTTCACAATGCCAAAAATGCAAATTTAACCTTTGATTATACTGACAGGACATGGAAATGGGCGTGAACATATGATAGAATAGCAAAAGCAACACTCAATCGGGAAAGGTCGGATTGCGCTATGAAAACCTACGCGGAAATGACCCGTGAGGAACTGGAGAACGATATCGCCCTGCTGAAAAAGGAATACCAGAAATACCAGGGCATGGGCATTCACCTGAACATGAGCCGCGGCGTGCCCTGCAAGGAGCAGCTGGACCTGTCCATGGGGTTGATGGACGTGCTGGATTCCGACAGCGACCTGACCTGTGACGACGGCACCGACTGCCGCAACTACGGGGCACTGACCGGCATCGAGGAAGCCCGGGAGCTGCTGGGCGACATGATGGAGAACAACCCCAAGGACATCATCATCTACGGCAACTCCAGCCTGAATGTGATGTATGACACGGTCTCCCGCGCCTACACCCACGGCATCATGGGCTCCACACCCTGGTGCAAGCTGGACAAGGTGAAGTTCCTGTGCCCCGTACCCGGCTATGACCGCCACTTTGCCATCACAGAGTACTTCGGCATCGAGATGATCCCGGTGCCCATGACCCCCAACGGCCCCAGGATGGATCTGGTGGAGAAGCTGGTGGCCGAGGACGAGGCCGTCAAGGGCATCTGGTGTGTGCCCAAGTACTCCAATCCCCAGGGCTATTCCTACAGCGATGAGACGGTGCGTCGCTTTGCCCGCCTGAAACCCGCCGCCCAGGATTTCCGAATCTTCTGGGACAATGCCTACGGCATGCATCACCTGTATGATGAGAAGCAGGACTATCTGATCGAGATTCTGGCCGAGTGCAAGCGGGCGGGCAACCCGGACATGGTGTACAAATTCTCCTCCACCAGCAAGATAACCTTCCCCGGCTCCGGCATCGCGGCCCTGGCAACCTCGCCCAACAATATGGAAGACATCACCAACCAGCTGCGGAGGCAGACCATAGGCCACGACAAGGTAAACCAGCTGCGTCATGTGCGCTTCTTTGGCGGTATCCATGGTATGGTGGAGCACATGCGCAAGCACGCCGATATCCTGCGCCCGAAGTTCGAGATGGTGGAGAATACCCTGGAGGAGAAGCTGGGCGGCCTGGGCGTTGGCAGCTGGACCACGCCCCTGGGCGGCTACTTCATACACTTTGAGAGCCTGCCGGGCTGTGCAAAGGCCATCGTGGCACGGGCCAAGAAGGCCGGCGTGGTGATGACCCCTGCGGGCGCCACCTGGCCCTACGGCAAGGACCCCCAGGACAGCAGCATTC
>ONJE01000121.1 GCA_900318045.1 uncultured Eubacteriales bacterium | reverse complement strand
CGAATTCCTCCAGCGTCTCCGGTCGCAAACGCGCCGCCAGCGGCTGGGAAGCGGCGGGGGCGGCGTCAAAAAGGGACATCTGTTCCATGTTGGTCCTCCACAGGATATGTATGATGGCATTATTATAGACCGATTCGAATGAAGAAGCAAGAAAAAGACTTGCATATTTGTGTTCGAATCTGTTTGTCCTTTACCCCTTGCTATTCCGTTCATTTCAGGGTACAATAATGGTGGGGCGCTGAGTACGCGGCTCTATGGAAGGGCGTGAGAGTATGGAACAATCCAAGGCTATTTTGACGAACTCCGGCGGCTATACGAAGTTTATCTTCAAAGGGAAGACCATTACCTTCATGCACGGCAAAAACCTTCTGAGATATTTGCAGGTCAAGGAATGGGAAGACGGTTACCTTGTGGTGGATTGCCTTGGAAAGGTCAAGGGAACGTATGAGGATTATATTGATATGCCCTACATACTGGAGAAGTTGTATATGGATCCAAAGGCTTTTCTAAGCGGCATGAAGGGGGTGACGATTCAATATGCCTGAGACAGTGGTCTGTAGGAATGAAAAAAGATCCTTCGCTTCGCTCAGGATGACAGGGTCGCGATGCGCTGTCATTCTGAGCGAAGCGAAGGATCCTGATGTTGGTTACTACTCAGCGTACTCCCTCAGTCACGCTTCGCGTGCCAGCTCCCTCTGAGAGGGAGCCTTTTGGTGTGAGAAAGCGCACTATAGCTCCCGTTCAGGCCCCCTCCCTGAGGGGGCTGTCAGCGAAGCTGACTGGGGGAGTCAGAGGGAGTTGGCTCGTCGTCAGGCCAGACTGAGGAAGTTTATCAGGGGGATGCTGAGCCGTCACTGAAGTTGCCCGAACTGTAGCGGGCGGCGCATCGCCGCTACGATATTTTAATCCCGTAAATCCGGCAGCTCCGCGTGCCGACGACGATCATGTCGTCGAACACGGCGGGGGTGCCCTCGATGTTGCCCCGGAGTTCAATGGAGGCTGTTTCCTCGCCGGTCAGGCCGTCCAGCAGGCGCAGCATACCGTCGGAGCTGCCCACCAGCACATAGCCCTTGCCCGAGTCGGTGTAAACGCAGGTGGGGGAGGACCAGCCGTGGGCGCCCAGGGGCAGCGACCAGACGATCTCGCCGGTGGCCTTGTCCAGGGCGTAGAGTATGCCCTCGCCCTCGCGGGTGCGGCAGACGTGGAAGAACACCAGCCTGGACAGGCCGCCCTTGCCCACGGCGGGGGTGGCGAAGCTGCCGCCGCCGTTGTCGTCGTTTTGGTGAAGGGGATCAGAATCCCGGTTCCAGAGCAGCTCGCCGGTCAGCGCGTCCAGCTTGAACATCTGGCTCTCGCCGTTGTGGCCGCGGCGGTCCAACTCGTTGGCGGCGTACAGCGCCACCGTGCCGCTGTCCTCGACCTCGATCACCAGGCTGGCGTCGATGTCGTCCTTCGCCGCGAAGCTCCACACCAGGGACATGTCGTTCAGGTCCACGCACTGGATCACGCCGGTGTTCGTGGCGAAATAGACATAGCTGTTGTAGATCGCCACGCTGTTCTCGGTGCCCAGCTTGCCGTTCTCATCGTGGGCATATTTATAGGTGTAGCGGGTGACCCTGGGATCGATGGCGATGCTGCCATCGCCCTCCCGGGTGTTCAATGCCACCCTGTACAGCACGCCGTTTTCCCCGGCGGTGATCATCGTGTCGGTTTCGCCGTCGATCAGCGGTGCGCAGTCGAAGGCCGCCCAGCCGCGATGGGCCGCGGGATCCTTGCCGTCCAGGAAGTACAGAAGCTCCTGGTCGATCAGACTCCAGATGCGGGTGCCGCATTTCAGCCGCTTGCCCCCCACGTCGTAGATGCCCTGGCCGCAGTACAGCAGCGGCAGACCCCGGGGATCGACGGTCAGGCTGCCCTTGATGGGTGCGTCGATGTCGATGGCCTCCCGCGTCTTCGCGCCGTCCTCCATGTCCAGGAAGTAGATGTGACCGTCCAGCGTGGCGTAGATGACCTCCACCAGGCCGTCCACGTCCCGCTTATCAGGCCTGATGTTCATCTGGCGGCGCAATTCCTCCGGCCAGCGCACCAGGCTGGCCTGGCCCGTCCAACCCACGCCGGTCCATTCGTCCAGGCTGTGGATTTTCTTCTGCCAGACCTCGGTCAGCCGGGTGGGCTTATCCGGGATCGTTCCCCATGCCCCGCCGTCCCGGTAGTTGCTGCCGCGGAAGGTGGTGACGCCCTCCAGCGTCGCGTAGCTGTCGGAGCCCTTCATGTGGATGGCCTCGCCCATATCTGCGGTATCCCGCATGACTTCGATTTTTGTCAGCAATTCGTTCTGTGCGGGATCGGCGTAATCCGGCCCGGGCGCGGCCGTTTGCAGCCAGCGGGTCAGGTCCGGGGTGGGCTCGGGCGTGGGTTCAGGCGTCGGGGTGGGCTCGGCGGTGGGCGCCCTGGACAGGGGCGGCGCGGCGACCTGCGCCTCTGGACGCACCCGGCCCGAGGGTTTGGGCAGTATGGCCAGCACGCCCAGCGAGCCCACAACCACGATCATCACAAGGCACAGCAGGAACGAGACGACGGGCAGTACGCGCTTCGCCCCGGGGTGCCGCCGGTACAGCCGCCGCAGCTTGCGCCGCATGAAGCGCAGGGGCCCGCGCGCGGTCCTTCGCCGTCGCGTTCTGCCGTGGCGGATGGATTGACGCGCTTTTGTCTGTCTTTTGTCTGCCATATTTTCTTCCCCAAATATTCCCTAAATTATCACAATTCCATATTACGACAAAATGGTTATAATAATATTACATAAATATGTCAAAACTATGAACTTGATGGCCTTGTGCGCCTGTGGTATACTGTAATGTGGGTTTCGCAGGGGAACAGGTTCGAAGCGCGATAATTGAGGGTCAAGGGGGTACGGTTATGCGCATCATGCTGGCGGGCATCAGCAGCGGCTGCGGCAAGACCACGGCGTCGCTGGCGCTGATGGCGGCGCTGCGGGAGAAGGACCTTGTCGTTGCGCCGTTCAAGTCCGGGCCGGACTACATCGATCCCGGCTTTCACCGCATCGCCTGCGGTCGTCCCTCCCACAACCTGGACGAGTGGCTGTGCGGGCCGGACAGCGTGGCGCGCATACTGGCGGAGGGCAGCGAAGGCGCGGACATCGCCGTGATCGAGGGGGCCATGGGCATGTACGACGGCCTTGGCGGCGGCACCCGGTGCAGCGCCTACGCCCTGGCCCTGCACACCCATACGCCCATCGTGCTGGTCGTGGATGCCTCCGGCAGCGCCGCCAGCGCGGCGGCCACGGCACTGGGCTTTATGAAATACCGCCCCGACAATACCATCGCGGGGGTATTGGTGAACCGGGCGTCGTCCCAGCGGCACTATGATCTGATCAAAGAGGCCATGGCGGGCATTGGGCTGACTTGCGTGGGCTGGCTGCCGAAGGATGCCGGCCTGGGCATGCCCGACCGCCACCTGGGCCTGGTGCCGGTGGAGGAGCGCCCCGAGGCAAAGTGCCAGATCGACCGGGCGGCGTCGCTTTTACAGCTGGACATGGATGCGCTTCAGGCCGTGGCAGGCCGGGCGGGCGACCTGTCGCCCATGCCCTTCCATTATCCCGAAAGCCTGAAGGGGTTGCGCGTCGGCCTGGCGAAGGACGCGGCGTTTTCCTTCACTTATGAGGCAAACCTGATCGCGCTGCGGCGCATGGGGGCGGAGCTGGCGCCCTTCTCGCCGCTTTCCGACGCCGCCCTGCCCGGCGGGCTGGACGCGCTGTACCTGCCCGGGGGGTTCCCCGAGGTGTTTGAGGCTGAGTTGAAGGCCAATGGCGCCATGGCCGCGTCGGTACGGGCTGCCATTGAGGGGGGCCTGCGGGTGTATGCCGAGTGCGGCGGCATGCTGTACCTGTCGATGATCGGCGCGCTGCCCCTGAAATGGGAGATGACCGGGCGCTTGCAGCGGTTCGGCTACGTGACCGTCACCGACGGCGACGGCTACCGTTTCCCGGCCCACGAGTTCCACCATTCGGTGGTGACACCCACGGCTCCGCTGGTCACCCGCTTTGAGGTGGCGAAGGGCGAACGCCGCTACCGGGAGGGTTACATTTATAAGAATACACTGGCGGGTTATCCCCACATCCACTTCTACGACCGGCCCGGGCTGGCGGAAAGGCTGTTCCTATGAGCGTTTATCACGGCGGAGATGTCTGGCAGGGGGGCGCCCCGGGCGAATACCTGGATTTCTCGGCCAACCTGAACCCGGAGGGACCGCCCCAGTGGGTTCGCGCCGCGATGCTCCGGGGGCTTGAAAACGCCCGCTTCTATCCCGATCTGCGCCAGGGAGCGGCTGTGGCGGGATTGAGCGCCCACCTGGGCCTGCCGGAGGCTTGCATCCTGCCCACGGCCGGGGGCATCGAAGCCATCGCCTGCGCTGCCGGCCTGTCGAAGCGCCATGCCGTCGCCCAGCCCACCTTTCAGGAGTATGGGGCATTGTGCGGGGCGCACAGGGATGTGAAGCGGTCGGAGTTGGTCGATTACCGCCCGGAGCCTGGGGAGACGCTTTGGCTCTGCAACCCCAACAACCCCACCGGCGAAGCGCTGCCCCGTGGGGACGTGCTGGCGCTGCTGGAGAAGCTGGAGGCCGTCGGGGGGCGGCTGGTGGTGGACGAGGCGTTCATCGACTACTGCCCCGAACACAGCGTGCGTTATGCGGTTTGCGACCATCCGGCGCTGATCGTGCTGGGCTCGCTGACCAAGGTGCTGGCGATTCCCGGCGTGCGGTTGGGCTACCTGGCCGCCCATCCGTCGGCGATGGAAGGGCTTCGGGAAAGGCTGTTGCCCTGGCGGCTGAACTGCGTGGCAGACGCCGTGGCTGCCGCGCTGCCCGGGCATGGGGCGGAATTCAGGGAGATTCGCCGCCTGAACGCCGTTCGCCGGGAAGCCTTCGCCGCGGCCCTGGCGGCCATCGGGGTGAAGGCGCATCCCAGCGACGCCAACTTCCTGCTGTGTGATTTCGGAAGGGACATGCGCCCGGAAATCGAGCGACTGCGGGAACGGGGCATACTCGTCCGCCCCTGCGGCATGTTCCCTGGCCTGACGCACGGCCACGTGCGGCTGTGCGTGCGCACGGAGGGGGAGAATGGGAGGCTGGTTGCGGCGCTGAAAGGGGCAGGGCATGATTGAATATCGGAGAATGGCGGCGGACGACGTGGAGCAGTTCATCGAACTGCGGATTCGCCAGCTTCGGGAGGAGGGCGCTACGGATGCCTTCGACCTGCGGCCCGCGCTACGGGATTACTATGCCCGGCACATGGCGGACGGCACGTTCGTGGCCTGGCTGGCGGTGGAGGACGGTCGCATCGTTGGCACGAGCGGCATGTCCTTCGTGGAAAAGCCGCCCTGGTTCGGCTGTCCCACCGGCAGGATCGGACTGCTGTCCAGCATGTTTACCGAGCCGGAATGCCGACGCCGGGGCATCGCCCGGGAGCTGCTGTCCCGGGTGGTGGAGGCAGCCCGGGAATATGGGTGCGGCGCGGTGCAGATCACCGCGTCGGACATGGGCGTTCTGCTGTATGCCAGTTTCGGCTTCGTAAAGAACGGAAATTTCATGCAGTACAGGTTATAGAAAGTCGGAGGCAAGCCATGCGCGGAAAATCGATCATGCTCCAGGGCACGGGCTCGTCGGTGGGTAAGTCCATGCTGTGCGCAGCACTGTGCCGGATTTTCAGGGAGGACGGCCTGCGGGTCGCCCCCTTCAAGAGCCAGAACATGGCCCTGAACAGCTTCGCCACGAAGCAGGGGCTGGAGATGGGCCGCGCCCAGGTGGTGCAGGCCCAGGCCGCAGGGGTTGAGCCCAGCGTGGAGATGAACCCCATACTGCTCAAGCCCACCAGCGACAGAAAGAGCCAGGTCATCTGCCTGGGCAAGCCCATCGGCAACATGGACGCGGTGGCGTACCACAACTACAAGCCCAACCTGCGAAAGCTGGTGAAGGACACCTATGACAGCCTGGAATCAAAGTACGACGCCGTGGTGATCGAGGGCGCGGGCAGCCCCGCGGAGATCAACCTGAAGGAAGGCGACCTGGTCAACATGTGGATGGCCGAGGCTGCCGACGCGCCGGTGCTGCTGGTGGGGGATATCGACCGGGGCGGCGTGTTCGCGTCGCTGTACGGTACGGTGATGCTGCTGGAGCCGGAGGAGCGCGCGCGCATAAAGGGCATGATCGTGAACAAGTTCCGGGGCGACGTGCGCATCCTCGAGCCGGGGCTGCGGATGATCGAGGAGAAGGTGGGTATTCCGGTGATCGGCGTGGTGCCCTGGTGCGCTGCCGACATCGAGGACGAGGACAGCGTTTCCGAGCGCCTGACCGCCGTCAGCGGCACGGGGGAGATCATCGTGGCCGTGGTGCGGCTGAAGCACATTTCGAACTTTACCGACTTCCAGGCCCTGTCGCTGCATCCCGGGGTGACGCTGAAATATGCCCTTCGCCCGGACGACCTGGAGGGCGCGGACGTGGTGATCCTGCCCGGCACGAAGAACACCATCGACGATTTGATCGACCTGCGCAACCGGAACATGCTGGCCCCCATCGTGCGCCACGCCCGCTCCGGGAAGCTGCTTTTGGGCGTCTGCGGCGGCTACCAGATGCTGGGCCAGGTGCTGCGGGACCCCCACGGCGTGGAATCCGCCGCGCCGGAGGTGGCGGGACTGGGCCTGCTGGATATGGCGGTTACCTTTGAGCCCGAAAAGCGTACCGTGCAGGCCGAGGGCGCGCTGACCGACGCGTTGGACTGGCTTGCGCCGCTGGCGGGAACCCGCGTGGAGGGGTACGAGATCCACTCCGGCGTCAATACTTTTGGGGAGAATGCCCGTTTTTGGATGGGCCCGACCGGGGCCTGCAACGCCGCCGGGAACGTGCTGGGGACCTATTTGCACGGCCTGTTTGACGACGGAAAGCTGGCCGATGCCCTGGTGCGGCAGGCGCGCAGGCTGAAGGGCCTGCCCGAGGAACCCGCCAGCGTGGAACAGGTCGCCGTGAACATGAAGGCATACAGGGAAGCGCAGTTCGACATCCTGGCAAAGACCGTAAGGGAGAGCCTGGATATGGAGAAGGTTTATGCAATATTGAGAGGGGAGTAAATTCTGAGTTGTCGAGGCGTTAGCAGAATCGCCAAGGGTAGATCAAAGGGAACAGGCAACAGGGAGCAGGAATGGGGGCTGCCGCGGTTGTCAAAGCCTTCCCCAGCGACCGAAGGGAGCGGTTCAGGGGAAGGTGGCAGCCCGAAGGGCTGACGGAAGAGGTCG
>ONJE01000126.1 GCA_900318045.1 uncultured Eubacteriales bacterium | reverse complement strand
CGCAGGCTTACTGGCGGTAAGTCAAGGAATTTGCAGGCTGCGGATGGCTGAAAGTCATCCGTCAGGCTGCCACCCATATTGTGCGGTATTTCCTTAAGGAAATACGGCATAATCGGGTGTTGGTATGGCGAGGCGAGTTTTTGTCAGGCTGCACCCTCATTGTGCGGTATTTCCTCGAACAGCGGATCATCGCAAGGATATCCCATCTAATTCTGAAATCCGGGGGATTCTCCCATCAGTCTCCATTATCAATTGTCAATTTATTACGAAAGGCAGTGGTCGACCATGGAATTGCTCAAGCAGCGGATATTGAAGGACGGACGGGCCCTTAACGAACAGGTGTTGCTGGTGGACTCGTTTCTGAACCACCAGGTGGACGTGAAGCTGATGCAGGCCTGTGGCGAGGAATTTGCCCGGCGCTTCGCGGACGCGGGCGTCACCCGCGTCGCCACCATTGAATCCTCGGGCATCGCTCCGGCGGCCATGACAGCCCTGGCAATGGACCTGCCCCTGGTGATCCTGAAAAAGCAGGTTTCCAGTATATTGAAGGACGGCATTATCCAGCGGGAGGTATTCTCCTTCACCAAGAACGCCCCCTACCTGCTGACGCTGAAGACCCATTTCGTCACCCCCGGCGACAATGTGCTGCTGATCGACGACTTCCTGGCCAACGGCGAGGCGGCCTTTGGCGGCATAGCCCTGCTGGAGCAGGCCGGGGCGAAAATCGTCGGCGTGGGCGCCGTCATCGCCAAGACTTTCCAGCCCGGCATGGACAAGCTCCGCGCCGCGGGGTACCGGGTAGAGGCCCTGGCGCCGGTAAAGAATATGAGCAGGGGCGTTATCGAATTCTGATTTCGCGTCAGGGTGAAAAATCAGAATTTCCGAAGGAGGTTTCCATGACCCTATCCGACGTCAAGTGCTTCCTGCTGGACATGGACGGCACGTTTTACCTGGGTGGGCAGCTGATCGGGGGCTCGCTGGAATTCATCGACCGGGTGCGCGCCACCGGGCGGGACTTCATGTTCCTGACCAACAATTCCAGCCACAACGCCAATTTCTATGTAAGTAAGCTGGCAAAGATGGGGCTGGAGATCGACCGGAGCCGGGTGCTGACCTCGGGCGAAGCCACCTGCGAAAAGCTGCGGCAGCTCTACCCCGGCAAGCGGGCCTTCGTGCTGGGGAACGAATACCTGGTGGAGGAGTTTCGGGAGGCAGGCATCCCGGTGGACATGGAAAACCCCGAGATCGTGGTCATCGGCTTTGACACCACACTGGACTACGCGAAGATGCAGGCCGTGTGTGACTTTGTGCGCGCAGGCCTGCCCTACATCGCCACTCACCCGGACTTCAACTGCCCCACTGAGACCGGCTTCATGCCGGACATCGGCGCGATCATGGCCTTCATCGAAGCCTCCACCGGCCGCCGACCCGAGCTGATCGTCGGCAAGCCGAACGCAGGCATCGTCGAGGCGGCACTGCGGCGCACGGGATTGAGGGCGGACGAGATGGCCATGGTGGGCGACCGGCTGTACACCGACATCGAGACCGGCCTGCGCAGCGGCATGCTGAGCATACTGGTCATGAGCGGCGAGACCACCGAGGATATGCTGGCGGAATCGCAGACGAAGCCGGATATGAAATTCGGACGGCTGTCGGACATGATACCGCTGCTGTGATCGTCACTTTTTTAACCCCATCGATACTTGACACCGCACCCCGGGCATGCTATCATCAATTTACAGTCACATATCATGGTGATGATGGGAACAAGTAGCTTGCGAAGGCCTGATCCAGAGAGCCCCCGGGCGGTGCGAGGGGGCGATGGCGCGCTTGCGAATACATCCCGGAGCCGGCGGTTGAAACGGCAGTAGGCCGCCCGGGCGCGCCCGTCACAGCGCACACGAGGCCGCGCACGCGCGGCGAACGGAAGTGGTACCGCGATTCACAGTCGCCTTCCCGGTTGGGAGGGCGACTGTTTTTATTCAGGGAGGCGTATATAAATGCAATTCGTCGAGAGTAAATTTGCAAAGCACATGCAGCCCATAAATGGCAGCGCCATTCGCGAGATCTTCAAGCTGCTGGCAAAGCCCGGCATGATCTCCTTTGCGGGCGGCAACCCCTCCAACACGGCACTGGAGCCGGAGGTGGTGTCCGACCTGGCCCGTGAGGCGCTCGAAAAATACGGTGCGACGCTGCTGCAATACGGCGCGACGGACGGCTTCAACCCCTTCCGGGAGAGCGCCGCGCAATTCCTGCGGGGCTCTCAGGTCAACTGCACCGCCGACGACATACTGCCCACCCAGGGCGGCACACAGGCCTTTGACGTGCTGCTGAAGGCGCTCATCGACCCCGGCGACGCCGTGCTGTGCGAAAGCCCCACTTTCCTGGGCGCAATCCAGGCCATGCGGGAGTACAACGCGAAGCTGGTCCCCATGCCTACCGACGACAATGGCGTGATCGTGGAGGCGGCAGAGGAGCTGATCAAACAGCACCATCCGAAGCTGATGTACGTGATCCCCACCTTCCAGAACCCCACCGGCATCACCCTGTCCCTGGAGCGCCGGAAAGCCCTGGCGGCGCTGGCAAGCAAATACGGCGTGGTCATCGCCGAGGACGACCCCTACCGCGATTTGCGCTATTCCGGCGATCCCCTGCCTTCGATCCAGTCCTTCGATGAAGAGGGCTGGGTGGTATACATGTCCTCCTTCTCCAAGTACATAGCCCCCGGCCTGCGCGTGGGCGCTGCGGCGGTGAAGAACCCCCTGCTGCGGCGCAAGATGGTCATTGGCAAGCAGTCCGCCGACACCCATTCCCCCCTGCTCAACCAGGCCATCGTGGACGCCTATATCCGAAAGGGCCTCATGCCCGCCCACCTGGCGCGCATCTGCGGCGACTACAAAAAGCAGCTCAGCGCCATGCTGGACTGCTTCAAATACTTCCCCAAAGGCACCACCCACACGGTGCCCCAGGGCGGCCTGTTCGTCTGGGCCGGGCTGCCCGGGGGCATGGACGCCATGAAGGCCTTCGAGGCCGCCGTGGCGGCGAACGTCGCCTTCGTCCCCGGCACCCACTTCTACCCCGAAGGCGGCCACGAAAACACCCTGCGCCTGAACTTCTCGATGTGCGATATCCCGACCATCGAGGCGGGCATGGCGAAGCTGGGGAAGGTCATCTCTGATATGTAAAGGAAATACCGCACAATACGGTGGCGCGGCTGGCGGTGCCTTTTCCGCCAGCCATCTGATGCAGTTTTCTTGGTTTACCGCCAGTAAACCTGCGAAATCTGCATCAGCGCCTGACGGAAAATTCACTCGCCAATCGACCACCTTAATTGCGGGTATTTCCCAAACAGAAAGGAACGATAGATATGAACGCACTGGACCTTTTGAAAGAGCGCGGCTTTGTCAGGCAGATCACCTTCGAGGACGAGCTGTACAAGGCCTTTGACGAGGGCATGGTGTCCTTCTACGTAGGCTTTGACCCCACCGCGGACAGCCTGCACATCGGCCACTACATTCCGATCATGGCCATGGCCCACCTGCAAAAGGCCGGCCACAAGCCCTTCGCGCTGATGGGCGGCGGCACCGGCATGATCGGTGATCCCTCCGGCAAGAGCGACCTGCGCAAGGTGCTGACGGTGGAGGACATCGACAACAACGTGGCCCACATCAGAAAGCAGATGGAGTCCTTCCTGGACTTCGACGAGTCCAGGCCCAACTGCGCCCAGATCGTCAACAACGCCGACTGGCTGCGCAACCTCAACTACATCGACTTCCTGCGGGACGTTGGCGCGCTGTTCTCCGTCAACCGTATGCTCACCGCCGAGTGCTACAAGCAGCGCCTGGAGCGGGGCCTGACATTCCTGGAGTTCAACTACATGCTGATGCAGAGCTACGACTTCCTGGAGCTGAACCACCGCTACGGCGTCACCCTGCAGTGCGGCGGCGACGACCAGTGGTCCAACATGCTCTCGGGCGCGGACCTCATACGCCGCAAGGACGGCAAGCCCGCCTTCGCCCTGACCTTCCAGCTGCTGCTGACCCACGACGGCCGCAAGATGGGCAAGACCGAAAAGGGCGCGTTGTGGCTCGATCCCAACAAGTGCAGCCCCTATGACTTCTACCAGTACTGGCGCAACGTGGACGACCAGGACGTGGAAAAGTGCCTGGGCCTCTTGACCTTCCTGCCCATGGACGAGGTGCGCCGCCTGGGCGCGCTGAAGGACAGCGCCATCAACGAGGCCAAGCGGGTGCTGGCCTATGAGGTTACCAAAAACGTGCACGGCGAGGAGGAGGCCAAAAAAGCCCAGCAGGCCGCCGAAGCCTTGTTCGGCGGCGGCGGGAACGCCGCCTCCGTACCCACCACTGAGATCGACCCTGCCGAGCTGGATGCCGAGAACCGCCTGCTGGCCTGGGTGGCGAAGGTCGGCCTGTGCAAGAGCAACAAGGAGGCCCGCCAGGCCATGACCGCCGGCGGCCTGTCCGTCAACGACGAGAAGATCACCGATGTGGACTTCCGCATCACTCCCGAGATGCTCTCCGGCGACGGCCTGCTGATCAAGAAGGGCAAGAAGAGCTACCACCGGTTGAAGGCGAAGGGATAGAGATATCCCGCATAACATGGGCGCAGGGCTGCGATACAGCCCTGCGCGCGTAGTTTTGGCATCTCTCTCGCATCGCCGCCATTTCCCTGCTCCCACAGAAAGGACAGACCGCCATGCCGTACAACATCGACATCCGCGGGGTTCAGCCCGCCCCGCTTCACGCCCTTGGCCCGGACTTTTCCGGCGCTTCCCCTGACGGGGCGACCCTCGCCTTCAACAACTACTATTTGGAGCGCGACGGAAAGCCCTTCCTGGCGGTATCCGGGGAGTGCCACTACAGCCGCCTCGACCCCTCCCGGTGGGAGGACGCCATCGTCAAGATGCGCATGGGCGGGGTGGATATCGTCGCCACCTATGTGTTCTGGAACCACATTGAGGAAACAGAGGGCACGTTTGACTTCACCGGGCGGCGGGACCTGCACCGGTTCGTGGCGCTGTGTCAAAGGCACGGGCTGTACGTGATCCTGCGGGTCGGCCCCTTTGCCCACGGCGAGGCCCGCAACGGCGGCCTGCCCGACTGGCTGTACGGCAAGCCCTTCGAGGTGCGCAGCACCGACGATGGCTTTCTCGAACTGGTGCGCCGCCTGTACGGCCGGATCGGCCAGCAGGTGAAAGGCCTGTTCTTCAGGGACGGCGGGCCGGTGATCGGCGTACAGCTGGACAACGAGTATATGCATTCCTCCGCGCCCTGGGAAATGACCACGGGCATATCCGACGAGTGGATCAACGTCGGCTCAGCGGGCGAGGCCTACATACTGAAGCTGCGTGAAATCGCGCTGGATTGCGGCCTGTCTCCCGTGTTCTTCACCGGCACCGCCTGGGGCGGCGCGGCTTATTCGCCCCGGGTGCTGCCCCTGTGGGGCGGCTATCCCTACCGTCCGTGGCTGTTCTACAGCCACGGCGGCGAACACCCCGCCACCGAAGAATACGTCTATGAGGACTATCACCGGGACGGCGCTACCTTCGCCGATGACTTCGACCCCGCCTACCTTCCTTCCGAACGCCCCTACGCCTGCTGCGAAATGGGCGGCGGCATGATGTGCAGCTACCGCTACCGCTTCGTCCTGCCCTACAGGAGCGTGGACGCGCTGGCCAATGTGAAGCTGGGCTCCGGCTGCAACTTCATCGGCTATTACATGTTCCACGGGGGCACCAACCCGATCGGCAGGGGCGGCATGACCCTGAACGAATCCCAGGTGCCGAAGCGCTCCTACGACTACCAGGCTGCCCTTGGGGAATTCGGCCAGGTGCGCGAGTCCTACCGCCGCCTCAAATGCATCCATCACCTGCTGCACAGCTTCGGCGACCGGCTGGCCCCGATGGTCACGGCGCTGCCGGAGGGCGCAAGTTCAATCGACCCCTCAGACACCGCGCCGCTGCGCTTCGCCGTGCGTACCGACGGTGAACGCGGCTTCCTGTTCATCAACAACTTCCAGGACCACCGCGCCATGCCGCCGCGGCGGCATGAACACGTGGGCATCGAAACCCTGACCGGCAGCTATGACTTCGACATCAGCCTCGCTCCGGATGAGAACGCCATACTGCCCTTCGGCTTCGATTTGGACGGCATCACCCTGCACCAGGCCAGCGCCCAGCCGCTGCTGCGCACAGTGGTCGACGAGCGGGTGACCTACGTCTTCATGGTGCCCGACGGCATGGACGGAGCGTTCCGCTTCGAGGACGGCGCAGTCATAGCAGGCGTCCCGGCCCGCCCCGAGGGCGAAAGCGTCAGCCGGTTTACCGTCACGAAGGGCGAACGGTCCGTAGACGTGCTGTCGGTCAGCCGGGATATGGCGAACCGGCTGTACCGGCTGCAGGACGGAAGCCTGGTCTTCACCGACGCCGCGCTGTTGGAATACCCCGACGGCCGGCTGCGCCTGGAGACCACATTGGCCGAAAATACATTGTACACCCTCCCAGCCGACCTATTAGAGGGCATCGGAGTGCTGCTTGCCGACCGGGAAGGGCTGGGTGTCTACCGGATTTGTGCCGAACCAAAGCAGATTCCCGTGCGCCTCGCCCGGACCGCGCCCCACCGCTGGACGGTGTCGCTTCCCGCCGGGGCCATGGCCGGGCTGAAGGACATCCGGCTGCAGATCGACTACACCGGCGACATCGGCATGTTGTTCCTCGGCAACGAGATGATCAGCGACAACTTCTGCAACGGCGACACCTGGGAGGTCGGTTTGCGGGAGCATTTGAGCGAAGGCGCAGCCGCGATGACGCTGGTCGTCGCCCCTCTGCGGCACGGCAGCCGGTTCCGCAGGCTTAGTGGGGCTAAGTCAAGGAAAATCAACACAGAAATGCAGGCAAAGACGCCGAAATTGCGCTTCAGGCATTTTAGAAACACACTCTAAGGGTACCTCCAAAACGAACGCGTCGCCCGACGAGATGAAATTCAGGCAGATTTGGCTTGCAAAAGACGCAGGCTGCCTGGCGGGCAGTCAGGGTTTTCGCAAGACGAAGATGGCTGAAATTCAGCTGTCCGGCAGCGATGAGCGTTTTCTGAGGCGCCCGATAGGGACTTTGATAGCAACACCATCAGAATTTACGGTCCATGCAGGATTTTCCCATCCCTTTATAGAAGTTATAAAAGTTATAGTTTCCCAGTCAAGGAGAGCCCTTCGATGAAAAAAACGACCTGTGCCATACTGACGCTGCTCTTGATGCTGTGCCTGGGCGTGGCAGCACTTGCGGAAGAAACAGAAAACCTGCTGATCAACGGCGACTTTTCCGAAATCGAAGGCGACGAGCCCGTGGGCTGGCGCAAGGACATGTGGCTGACCGACACCGGGGTAAGCCTGTTGACCGTCGACCCGGACGGTTTCGACGGCAACTGTGTCACCGTCACCAACGTGGACGCCAACGACGCCCGCTTCGCCCAAACCGTAGCCGTGGAGCCGGACACGATGTACTGCATCAGCGGCATGATCCGCGCTTCGGACTGCGATGACGACGGCTACGGAGCGACCCTGTCCATTGAGGATGTCTTCGTCTACTCTGACGGCCTGTACGACACCGACGGCGAGTGGGAATACACCGAGCTGTACGGCCGCACCGGTCCCGACCAAACCATGCTTACGGTGTTCGCCCGGGTCGGCGGCTACGGCGCCCTGTCCAGGGGCCGCGCCAGCTTCGACGACCTGGCCGTAAACCGGGTCGTCGAGGCCCCCGAGGGCGCCGTCGTATACGACTTCTTCCGCGATGCTTCCGCCGACAGCGCTGACAGCGGCGATTCCGACGCCACTGCCGAGCCTTCCCGGAACACCGAGGCGTGGCTGCTTTTCACCTGCGTCTACGCACTGGCGATCATGGGCTTCACCCGAAAGCGCCGACGCTCCGCCGAGCCCATGGGCAAGAAAAAGCTGTGGGTGCTGTTCGGCGTCGGGCTGATGGCGTCCTTCGCGCTGCGGCTGGTCATCGCCACCCGGGTGCGGGGCTACAATACCGACATCAACTGCTTCACCAGCTGGTCCGAGCGCATGTTCACCATGGGACCGGGCCGCTTCTACGATCCCGAATACTTCTGCGACTATCCCCCGTTGTACATGCTGCTGCTGTGGCTGGTGGCGGCGCTGCGGCGTCTGCTGGGCATCGCCGTCGACACCCCCGGCTACCTCATCCTGCTGAAGCTGATGCCGATGCTGGCCGATATGGCCGGGACGGTGCTGGTGTGGCGGGTGGCCCGCCGCAAGCTGAGCGAGAGCGGCGCGGTGCTGCTGGGCCTGATGATGGCCTTTAACCCCGCCACCATCGCCAACAGTGCGGCCTGGGGCCAGATCGACGCAGTACTGGCGCTGTTCATCGCGCTGTGTGCGCTTTACGTCGCCGACGGCAAGACCATACAGGCGTTGGTGTGCTTCGGTGCGGCGCTGTTGGTGAAGCCCCAGGCGCTGCTGGTGGGACCCGTAGGGCTGACCGCCATACTGTGCGGCATATTCTGCGCCCAGGGCGAAGCACGCAAGCGCAGGATACGGGACGCGCTGATCGGCCTTGCCGCCTGTCTGGCGCTGATCTACCTGGTGGGCCTGCTGTGCTGCCTGGGCCAGCCGCTCACCCGCCCCGTCACCTGGCTGTTTGAGCTGTACACCCAGACGTTGCAGGGCTACCGCTACGTCACCGTAAACACGCTGAACCTGTACTACCTGCTGGGCATGAACTGGGCCCACGCCGAGAACCATACGGGTATCATCGCGCTGGCCTGGGTCCTGTTCGCTCTGGCCCAGGCGGGCTGCATTTGGCTGACCATCGCCAGCCGCAAGCAGCCCCGACGGCTGCTGCTGACCGGCGGACTGCTGATGGTGCTGATCTGCACCTTCGGCCCGATGATCCACGAGCGCTACATCTTCCCGGCGCTGCTGCTGATCGCGCTGGCCTTCTCCTGCGAGCGGGACCGCCGGCTGCTGATTGCGCTGACCATGCTGACCTGCACGCTTTTCATGAATGAAATCCTCGTGCTCCAGGGCGGCATGACCGAGGCCAACTTCGGCCATCTACAGGCCAGCGAGCACTGGCTCAACTGCCTGCTCAGCGTCCTGAACGTGCTGAACGCCCTGTTCCTGGGCTGGACGGCCTTCGACATCTGCGTGCGGGATCGCGTCTGGTCCATGGGAAAGCCGACCCGGGAGGCCGTGCCCGCCGGGGTCTACACCCTGGGTCTGGAGGCAAACTATCGCATGGGCATCAGGCGCGTCGACGTGCTGCTGATGGGCGCGGTGACGCTGGTTTACAGTGTGCTGGCCTTCACCAACCTGGGCGTCACCGCCGCCCCCCAGAGCGGCTGGACCGCCAGCCAGGGCGGCGAGGCCGTGGTGTTCGACCTGGGCCAAACCGAAACCTGGCGGATGACCTACTACGGTGGGATCTGCAATTCCACCTTCACCGTCGAGCTGTCCGACGACGGCGAAACCTGGAGCGAACCCACCTATGCCCGATACGGCCAGGGCGAAATCTTCCGCTGGCTGTGGTTCGTACCGCTGGACGCGGACATGAACACGCTCTACACCGCGCCTGACGCTGTCGACGGCGCGCCGGCGTGGCATTGCGCCGCGAGCGAGGACAGCCACCCGACGCAAACCGCCCGCTACGCCCGTATCACGGCCCGGTCCGCGGGGCTGATTCTCTATGAGGTGGCCTTCCTGGATGACTCAGGCCAGTCCTTGCCCATCGCCGGGGTCAGCCAGAGCGGCCAGACCGAACAATCCGAAAGCAGCGCGGCAACGCTGATTGACGAGCAGCGCGTGGTGCCCGCCTATCCAAGCTACCTGAACAGCACCTACTTCGATGAGATCTACCACGCACGCACCGCCTTCGAGCACCTGCACGGCTTGAACGCCTACGAGTGGACCCACCCGCCGCTGGGCAAGGTGCTGATGATGGCAGGCATACAGATCTTCGGCATGACGCCCTTCGGCTGGCGCTTTATGGGGGCGCTGGTGGGCGTGCTGATGGTGCCGCTGATGTACCTGATGGTAAAGCAGCTGACCAAGGACGCGAAGCTGTCCTTCATCGCCATGGCGCTGATGGCCCTGGATTCCATGCACTTCACCCAGACCCGCATCGCCACCATCGACAGCTATGCGGTATTCTGGATCATGCTGATGTACCTGTTCATGTTCCGCTACTGCCAAATGAGCTGGAACCGGGAATCCCTGGGCAAGACGCTGATCCCCCTGGGGCTGTGCGGCGTGACCATGGGCATCGCCTGGGCCACCAAATGGGTGGGGCTATACGCCTCGGCAGGGCTGGCCATACTGTTCTTCTGGACGATATACCGCCGCATGCGGGAAGCCGCAGCCCTACGCAAGGCCGGCCAGGCCAAGCAATTCAGCCAGAACATGAAGAACCTGATCATCACGCTTGCTTTCTGCGTGCTGTTCTTCATCGTCATACCGGTGTTGATCTACTACTTCAGCTACTACTGGCTGCTGCGGCCCGAGGGCGTGCACTCCTTCGGCGACATGCTGTCCAGCGAGCGCGTCAACCGGGTCATCGAGCTGCAAAAGAGCATCTACGGGTACCACGCGGGCCTGGGCGACGACACCCACTACTTCCGCTCCCCCTGGTACCAGTGGCCGATCATCTGGTGGCCGATGTGGTACTACTCCGGCACCGGCTACATGCCCGAGGGCATGATCTCATCCATCAGCTGCATGGGCAACCCTGCGGTGTGGTGGTTCGGGCTGGCGTCGATCATCTTCGTCACCGTGCGCATGTGCTGGGTGCGCCGCGCCTCACGGAAGGACGTAATGGTGGTGATCGGCTTCGCCTCCCAGTTCCTGCCCTGGGTGATCGTACCCCGCTCCACTTTCATCTACCACTACTTCGCCAGCGTGCCCTTCATCATCTGCGCCTCGGCGCTGCTGCTGGACGCGATACGCAAAAAAAACGAGAAGGCCTTCTTCGCCGTCTCCGGCGGGCTGCTGGCCGCGGCGCTGATACTGTTTGCCGCGTTCTATCCGTTGGAGAGCGGGCTGCCGTGCTCCAGGGAGTACGCGAAGTACCTGAGATGGTTCAAGTGGTACAACTATTAGGCTTGAGGTGATACCGATGCTATCATTCGTCTCCAGCTGTGGCCTTTCCGGCATCGAGGGCTTTGCCGTAGAGGTGGAAGTGAACATGTCCCATGGCATGGTGCTGTTTGAAATCGTGGGCCTGCCGGACGCCTCGGTGAAGGAATCCCGGGAGCGGGTGCGCACGGCGGTGAAAAACAGCGGCTTCTACTTTCCGGCAGAGCGCCTGATCGTGAACCTGGCCCCAGCGGACCTGAAGAAGGAGGGCCCTGCCTTCGACCTGCCCATCGCCCTGGGCATATTGTGCTGCATGGGCGTGATCGACCAGCAGGCGCTGGAGGGGCTGTGCATCTTCGGCGAATTGTCGCTGAACGGCGGTGTCCGGCCGGTGCGCGGGGCGCTGCCGATGGTGATTTCCGCCATGGAGCGGGGCGTGAAGCGCTTTATACTGCCCGCGGAGAACGCCGGGGAGGTCAGCTGCATCGAGGGCGCCGAGATTTACCCCGCCACCACGCTGATCGAAGCGGTGCGCCACCTGACGGGCGACCTGGCCATCGAGCCGCTGAAGCCGGTGGCCTACCAAACCCTGATCGGACGGCGGCAATTCTCTGAGGATTTCTGCCACGTCAAGGGCCAGAGCAAGGCCAAGCGGGCGCTGGAGATCGCCGCAGCGGGCGGGCACAACGTGCTGATGATCGGCCCGCCGGGCTCCGGCAAGACGCTGATGGCCCGATGCATGCCCACCATCCTGCCCGACATGACCTTCGAAGAGGCGCTGGAGGCCACCCGCATCCATTCCGTCGCCGGGGCGGTGCCGCCCTCGGGACTGCTGACCGAGCGCCCCTTCCGCTCGCCCCACCACACCGCGTCCCACGCTTCCCTCGTGGGCGGCGGCCCCAACGCCCTGCCAGGCGAGATCAGCAAGGCTCACAACGGCGTGCTGTTCCTGGACGAGCTGCCCGAATACCGCCGGGACGTGCTGGAGGCGCTGCGCCAGCCCATGGAGGACGGCTTCGTGACCATTACACGGGTAAACGCCCAGAGCACCTACCCCAGCCGCTTTGTGCTGGTGTGCAGCATGAACCCCTGTCCCTGTGGAAACCTCGGCTCCCGAACGAAGCAGTGCCGCTGCACGCCCAACGAGATAAGGCGATATCTGAACAGGATTTCCGGCCCGCTGTTGGACCGGATCGACATGCACATCGAGGTGGAATCCATCCCCGCCGAGAAGCTGTCGGACACCACCCTGTCCGAGCCCAGCGACGCCATCCGCAAGCGCGTTGAAGCCGCCCGGGCGGTCCAGCGGGCCCGCTATGGCGATTCCGGCATACACTGCAACGCAGAATTGAACGCGCGCACCCTGGCCAAAGCCTGCAAGCTGACCTCCTCCGCCCAGGAGCTGCTCACCGCCTCCACCGAGAAGATGAAGCTGTCCAACCGGGCCTATACCCGGATATTGAAGGTCGCCCGAACCATCTGCGACCTGGACGGCGTGGAGACCATCGGCGACGAGCAGGTGGCCGAGGCCGTGCAGTACCGGACGCTGGATCGGAAGTATTGGGGGTAGGATGGAATCTGTTCATTTGTAGCGGCAGTGTATTGACTAAGCCTTTCACCTTGGGGTTGACCTATGCGTGTGAAGGT